>JAYSKW010000068.1:0-1973 GCA_043726085.1 Limnoglobus sp. | reverse complement strand
CATCGTCTTTTGAATGACATCCGCAAGTTGCGGGATCGACTTCTCGCCGACGAGCGGCATCTCGTACTTCTTCGAGCCTTCGCCGACTTTGCCGTGGCACCGCGCACACTGCGCGACGTAAATCTGAGCGCCCGACTCCGCCACGACAGGCGAACCGACCGCAACCGCGAGTATCAGCAACAGCAAACGCATATGGAATCGCACCGAGCGAGAGGAGATCGGGTGGAAGGCTAATGCATTATCCGACGCCACACGCACCGGGTCAAGCCAGTCGCCGTTTATACTTCGAGCGGTGATTCGATACGTTTTTGGGATGGTTCAAACCTGGGTAGCGTTTTCGTTTCTTTCCTATTCTGGTAGCCGCAGGTCTTCAGCCTGCGTGACTTCCACCATCAACGATTGAGTGTCGTGGTGAGTCTGCGAAACACGACGTTTCCTGCGCCCGGAACGAACGAATTGTGCGGATCGCGTCGCGTCTCGAAGACTCGCCACGACTGGTTTTCGCGGGTATTTGCCCCCGCGCAGGCTAAAGACCTGCGGCTACCGGAGAATGAAGCACGAAGGATGCACCTGCTACCCAAAAATACCGTTTTTTGAACCATGCCCATTTTTGTTAGCCCGACGCGCAAGCGCGCAAGCGAGGGGGAACTCACGAGAAGGCACGCCGTCGTGGAAACCGCGATAATCCCTCGCTAGCGCGTCGGGCTAACAAGAATGGATTCCGACTGCGTGAAGCTCGGGCCACTTCCCAAACTACCCAATCCAAACGATCAGCACTTTCCTTATGTTCGGAACTTTTCTGGCCGATAAATGATGAGACTCGGGAAATGAGATCATGCGGAACCGTTGTGCGATGCCCCGCACGATCCGGTTGCGGGGGTGCGGAGACCGTAATGCGAATCGCTTGCCGTTACCTCGCGACAACCTGGCTCATCGGGAGTATTGCCGCGTCGTATGCAGCGGGGCAGGTTCCCGTCATTGCGTTGCCTTCGGCGGGGGGTGTCACGCAAGCATCGAACATCGTGCTCGAAGTGCCCAAAGATGTGCCGCGATTGCTGCCGATCCGCGATCCCGCCGAGCGTTCGCTCGAACCCGAGAAGCCCCGCGACCCCGCCGAGCGTTCGCTCGAGCCGAAATCGAAAGACGAAGTCGCGACGGTGACATTCGAGAGCGTGCTGACGGCTCCGCCGTTCGACCCGCCACTCGGCTTCGCCGGTCCGAGCGGCATCGTGCCGCGATCCGGCCGCAACGCCGAATATATCCCCGTCGAAGATCGTTGGCGGAATGGCTTCCCCAAGTGGGATCGCTACGGTAACGGTGGCAATGCCAGCATCGTCGATGCCCCGTATCGCCTCGGCCGAATCATCGATCCGTACAACCAAAACGTACTCAAGGGCGACTACCCGGTGATCGGGCAGAACACGTTCCTGAACCTGACAGCGACGACGCTCGCCATTTTTGAAGGGCGGCAAATCCCGACGGCCACGACGCCATTTGAAAGCACGGCGCGGCCGTTCACAACGGAGTTTTTTGGCCGACCGAATCAGTTTCTCTACTCGCAACTGTTCACGTTCTCCGCCGACTTGTTCCACGGCGACGCGAGCTTCAAGCCGATGGATTGGCGCGTGAAACTGACACCCGCATTCAACGTGAACTTCCTCGACGTCGACGAACTCGCGGTCGTAAACCCCGACGTTCGCAAAGGTTCGCAACGCGGCCGAACGTGGGGCACGCTGCAAGAGTGGTTCGTCGAAGCGAAGATTGCCGATCTCAGCCCGGAGTACGATTTCCTCTCCGTGCGTGCCGGTTCACAGCCGTTCAACAGCGACTTCCGCGGCTTCATTTACAGCGATGTGAACCGTGGCGTGCGTTTGTTCGGTACCCTGAACGGCAACCGCGATCAGTTCAACTTGGCGTTCTTTCGGCAACTGGAAAAGGAAACGAACAGCGGGCTGAACACGTTCGAGGATCGC
>JAYSKW010000067.1:0-1607 GCA_043726085.1 Limnoglobus sp. | reverse complement strand
AATAAGAAAAGAGCTGATACTTCGTACGAACTGAAAAGATATCATTCTTTGCCGCGTGAAGTATAGACAGAATGTCTGGCTGTATCTTTGGCTGTTCGTCATGACGCATTTTATCATGACCTTCAGCATCTACTTCACCGGGCAGAACCTGCGACACTTTGCATCCAGCCCGCGAAACATCGTCATTTTCTTCGTGTTACCGATCGTGATTTTCGTTGGGTTCGATCTGCTCCATGCGTTGCGAGTGGGTGCGTTGTTTTCCGCTGTTTGCCGTCGTCTTTTGGGGTGCGATTCGCCTGTTCGATTTCTTCCATCTGACGCGACAAACTTTCGGTGTGCTACAGCTTTTCAAGGGGCGGACGCGGGTGAAATTCCCCGGTTGGCTGCGAAAATTCGAGAACGCCTTCACGCTGCTTTCGACCGGACTTTTGATGGCAACGTTCCTCTCTGGGGGGCGTTGCCCGTTGCTGCAACCGGGCGGTTGGCTGACGCTATACGCGACGGGCGAGGGCGTCGAAGATACGATGGTGCAACTGCCGATCGACGTGGCACAAGCGGTTTGGCTCGGGTTGTTGCTCGCATCGGCGATGGCGTTCGTTGGCGTGCTGTGTGGGCTGTCGCGCGTTCGCCGAGCATCGCCCGACTCGCCGGGATTTGCAGCCGCAAATGCGTACTTCATTTTGCAGGCCGTCGGCATGTTGGCGGCGGCATTCTACCTGCCGCTATACCTCGCCGCACTGGCGATGCATTACGTCGAATATCACGTGTTAATGGTGCCGCGTTGTTTCCGTAGCCGCATCGATACGAGCAGCCGTGCGGAGCGCAGTTTCGGCTGGTTGCGCGACCGCCCGGTTGGATTTGTGGCCACCGTGGTCATGCTCGCGTTTCTGGTGGTGGCGGGTTCGGTAGCCGGGATGGCCTGATGGGCCGCGGCATGGCGTCGCTTTCGCAACCGCTCGGCTATCTCGCGTGCATCGCCATTTTCGACGGCATTTTCGTCTTCCATTACTTCATCGAAATGTTCATCTGGCGTTTCCGCGACCCCCACTTCCGCACCACCCTCGCCGGAATGTACATTGCCCCGGCTGCGAAGCCGACGTAAGAACGGTTTACAAACAATCTCACGCCAGTCGGTCCAGTTCGCGAAGCCGTCGATCCGCGTCGAAGGTTGGTGGCGGTAGCGATTCCGCGAGTTGAAGTGCCGCGTCTTCGGTGAGGTCGAGCTTGGCGGTACCCGAGCCGCGGAACACGGGTAGGCCCTTTTTCAGTGCGACGATTTCGCGGCGGGTGCGGCCCTTCGGCGAATCGGGCCAGCGACCGATCCGTTCGTGGAAGTCGAAAAACACCGGCACGACGCTTTGAATGTACTTCCAGTAACCGGGATTGTCGGTCTGCACGATGAACAGCCCGCCGGGTGCCAGCGAGCGATGCACGACGGCGAGGAATGCAGGGGTAATCTGACGGCGATGGATCTGCGCGGGGTCGTAGTATGGCTGCGGGTGATAGCAGTGAATTTCCGCAACACTGCCCGGTTCGACGTAGCGTTCGAGCAGTTCGTGTCCACCGAGGACGATGAACTTCAGGTTCGGCAAACCGCGCTGGTTGCC
>JAYSKW010000066.1:0-3828 GCA_043726085.1 Limnoglobus sp. | reverse complement strand
CTGCAAACTGTGGGAGAATTCCCAAAGCTCTGCCAGTCCAGGCGGTTAAAGATCGTTCCACAAAAAACCGAACCTCCACGCAGGAGGTTGCGGCTCGCTAGCAAAAGAAGATCGAACGCATCAATCTTCCACGTCCACGGACGTTTTGCGTTTGCCAGCGATTGTTGACAGAACACACGCGGTGCCTGTCGATTTCTTCTCCGGTGAAGAGAAGCCAATCCGATACGAGGAGGGATTGGGGAACCTAAAAAAAGCGGGTCAGGTTATATCTCGCCATCGAGATCAAGCTGTGTCTTCAATTGTTCCAATCGCGCGGCGGCACTTTCAATGGTAGCCTGCGATAAAACAGGGTTTGATTTTGCGGTGATGGTCTGGTCATTCCCAGTTGGCCAGTTTGGCGTGACGGTAATCGTGTCATCAGTCGGCGTTGGCCACGGCAACGCCGCACGGCGTTCGGACTCGGCTTTTGTCATCGTCCAATCGACACGGGCCGGGAAGTAACCAAGGTACTGTGTGAGACCGTAGGCCTGCTCAAAAGCTAAGATGCAACGATTCGGATCAAAGCCGATCTCTTGGATGTCATGTGGTGTGAGCCTGTCACCCACGCTCTCGACAACATTGACGCTGCGAACCCCGTCCTTGTCCGGCAATACTTCGGGAATTCCCACGGTTCCCTTCTGGATCGCATCCGTCGTGGTCGCATAGCTGTAATTTGCGTAGCGAACCTGGCCTGACATGGCACTCACGTGCTTGACCAACCATCTCGTCGACGACCGCCGAAGGGACGCTCACTGAAGTCATGAGTTGGGATTCGACCGGGCGGGCGACGGAAGTGCAGCGAACGATTGGCACCGGATCGACCGCCATCACCGAATCGACGACATACAGCTTCGTGACGAGCGGCGTGAATATCGGTCTTTTGTCGTCTTCGACGCTGCGGCGTAAAGTCGGCACCGGAAGCTGGGACACGATCCGCATCGCCGAGTCGAGCTATTACATCGATACCGATACAAATGGCCGCGGGAAGCAACTGAAGCTCGCCGTAGTCAAGGATGGCTCTGGGAACCTTCTGGAAAATGATTACTACCGCTACTATGTCCCATCGGGGTCGGGCGGTGGTGGCGGTTCTGGTTCGGGGAGCGGCAGCGGCTCCGGAAGTGGCTCGGGCAGCGGAAGTGGAAGCGGTTCGGGAAGTGGCTCCGGAAGTGGATCGACGGCCCCCGGGCTCATGAAGTTCAGTTTTGGCAGCGTCGCTTACTCCAGGCTACTGACGGCGCTCGGCAGTTCGGTGGATGGCCTGACTGATGCCCAAGTCGACGATTTCGCCGATCATTACCTCGAATACGATTCCAGCAAGCGGGTCACCAAACATACGGCAGCCGGGGCAGGTTGTTCGGCGTGTACGGGCGGACAAGGCACGTACACTTACAGCTACTCTTCCAACATTGTCGGTGGTATCGCGATTCAAGGCGGTGCGAATGTCTGGAAAAACAAAGTCACCGAGACCTTGCCCGACGGCAACCAGAACATCGTCTACACGAACGCCATCGGCGACGTGATGATGAAGGTCTACAAGGACGCCACGACCAGCCAGCAGTGGCGCTGGTACTCGCAATTCGATGATTCCGGCCGCGTGATACTTTCGGCAGGCCCCTCGGCGGTGACTGGCCACGACGAACAGTATGCCGATCTCGTCAATAATCAGGGCGGCAACTACCAGTATCTCAGCGATACGACGGGGCGGGTGTCCACGCTCGGCTATGCCAGTACGACTACGGCGAATTCGACGACCGCAGGCGATGCCGATGGCTACCTGAAGCAGACTGCGATCCGCCAGGGCGAACTCGGCAGCGATGTTCCACAGTCGACGCGGGATTACATCAAGCGAACGGCCAACAGTCAGGATTATTTCTTCCCAGCGACCTCGACGCAGTATCGCAACGATAACGGCACCGGCGGGCAAACGCTCTCGATGGCTTATACGTGGCAAGGGACGACGGCCGAAATCGCATCGACGACCCGCACGCTGCCCACCGTCACGACGGCGCAGAACGGGCCGAACGTCGCCACAACGATGACCACGGTCAACGACACCTACGGTCGGCCGATCTGGTCGAAGGATGCCGATGGCTTCCTGAGCTACAGCGAATACGACCAAAAGACCGGTTCGGTCGTGAAGTCGATCTCCGACGTCAATACCACGTTAACGAGCGACTTTGCGAACTTGCCGTCGGGTTGGACTACGCCATCGGGCGGCGGGCTGCACCTGAAGTCGCTGTCCGAGGTCGATAATCTCGGGCGAACCACGAAATCCACGTCGCCGAATGGCCGCGTCGATTACATGGTCTACAACGATGCGAACCACGAAGTCCGCTCGTATCGCGGCTGGAATTCGAGCACGAATCTGCCGACCGGGCCGATTTCTGTCAGCCGCGACGACCGTGCGAATGGCTACACGGAATCGCTGACGATGTCCGCGACACCGACCGTCAGCGGTGGGCGTCCCACGGGCACCGAAGCGATTAGCAACCTGCAATCATTGTCGCGCAGTTACCGCAACACCGCGGGCCAAGTCACGTACTCCGACAGCTACTTCAACCTCAGCGGCCTCACCTACTCGACCGCCGCGAACCTAGGTACGCTCAACGCGAATTACTACCGCACCACCACCGATTACGGCAAGCAGAACGGCCAGGTCAACCGCCAGGTATCCGCTGCGGGCACGATCAATCGCACCGAATCCGACGGCCAGGGCCGCACCATCAGCATTTGGGTTGGCACCGACGACACGCCGACCACCGGCTTCTGGTCGACGGCGAACCTGGTTGGCACCGACATGACGAAGGTCGCCGAATACGAGTACGACAACGGCGGCGTCGGCGATGGCAACGTCACCAAGGTGACGCAGTTCCCCGGCGGCGGGGCCGCGAATCGCGTCACGCAGACGTTCTACGATTGGCGGAATCGCCCCGTGGCGGTGAAGTCCGGCGTTGAAACCACCGAATCGACGAGCGTCAATCGGCCGATCCAGTACAGCGATTACGACAACCTCGGCCAGGTTACGAAGTCGCGAATGTACGACGGCGATGCGGTGACGATCACCTCGACCGGCGGCGTACCCGATGCGCCGAGCGCGAGCTTGCTTCGCGGCCAATCGACGACGACGTACGACGAACTCGGACGGGCCTATCGCAGCTATGCGTACTCCGTCGATCCCTCGAGTGGCAGCGTCGGCGCGTACACATTGCAATCGAATAGCTGGTTCGATAAACGGGGGCAAGTCGTGAAATCGAGCGGCCCCGGCGGCCTCGTGCAGAAGGTCGCGTACGATGGCGTCGGTCGCACCACCGCGAGTTACTCCACCGATGGAGGCGGCGATTCGTCGTGGAGCGATGCATTCACCGTCACCGGTGACACCGTGTTGTCGCAAGATGAAATGACCTACGACGCCAGCGTTTTGGCGTTACTGACGACCAGTCGCCAGCGGTTCCACGACGAAACCGGAACCGGCGCACTCGGCACGCCCACCACCGGCGTCAAAGCCCGCGTCAGCTATGCGGCGAATTATTTTGATGCGGGCGACCGGCCTCTTCACGGCGTGTTCGTGGGTACGAACGGCGGGTCCGCGTACACGCGACCATCGACCGTGCCGAGCCGCAGCGATACCGTGCTGGTCAACAGCACCGAGTACGATTCGGCGGGCCGAGCCTTCAAGAGCATCGACCCAAAGGGGCTGGAAAACCGCACAGTTTTCGACGCACTCGGCCGCACGGTAAAGACCATCGCGAACTACGTCGATGGCACCGTGAGCGACACCGACGACAAGAC
>JAYSKW010000065.1:0-1587 GCA_043726085.1 Limnoglobus sp. | reverse complement strand
ATCAGTTTCGCGAGGTGCGTCTTGCCCGTGCCGGTTTCGCCTTCGATTAACACCGTGACATCGTGTGCCGCCGCGATGTCGAGTTGCTCGACCATGTGCGTCAACGACGGCGTGAGTGCGAGTAATTTCCGGCGGATTCGTTCTTGCGTCGTTTCGGTAGCGGGGTCGATGAACGGCGTGCCTTCGACGATCGCGCGCTTCAGCCAGGCGTTCCATTCTTTGATCTGCGCCGGCCATACCCAGCGACCATCGAAGTGCGGATGAAACGCTTCGAGACGTCGCGTCGCAGCGAATTCTTCGGTTTCGAGTACGCCGATTTGTGCGGGGTATTGTTGCAGCCGCAAGTCGCGAACCGCGATCTCGATCCGCTCGGCATCCGCCGGTTCGGAGGCGAGAAACATCAGCACGCCATCGGTATCGCGCGAAACCAGTTGCGGAACATCCTCGAAGCGAACGACCGGCGCGGTGAGTAGAAACGTCTTGTGCAGGTGCGTTTGGATCGACTGACCGAAACGATGATCGGTCGCGACGAACGCAACTCGGCGGGCGAACGACATAGAAGCTATCTCCCCGACTGGGCGCGATTGGCGCGAATCGGTGCGTGGGCTGGATGGTGCCACTCGCGTTTGAGCGACACCGGAACATCGGTAAGCCGCAGGGTTACTCCGAACCCGGCGTGCAACGAGCGAGAACGCAGAGACAGTCCATCTTTGCGAACGGGCACCGGCTTCGCGAATCGGGGAATCCGACGCACGACAGACGATGAATTACGGCATCGGTACGAGGAACGACCAGCCCGTTGGCATGAGGGGCGGGGCTGGATGTTGCACGATCGCAACGGAACGGAAACGTTGTCGTTCCCGTTGTAAACAATGTAAATGCAGATTGGGCTTCGGTCAAATTTGGGGAACAGAAATCCCGAACGACCCGCAAGATCGCGCCGACCATCAAATCTCGCTCGCGCCAGACGCGAGAAATCGATGCGAGCGGCGAATTCAACTCGTCTCTTCGATGCTCGCGATCAGTTGATCGATGATTGCCTCATCGGTCTTCGGGTTGAAGAACACCGCCTTCCACGCGGGGAGATCGTGGCCGTGTGGGCGATAGCCGACGCTCGTCGTCATACTCAGTCGAGCATCGCGGGCGGGGTCCATGCTGCGTTCGCGCTTGTAAAATAATCGTGTCACTTCCGCAAAGTATCGCGTCGTCTCATCGGCTGTCAGCGTACCGTCTTCGAGCCGCGAGAAAATTTCACTCGCGTTACGGCCCTTAGGCAACACCCACCAAACGACGCTCGCCCCGCACGTCTCCGCGTTCAGCACCTTGCAGTAATCGAGTTGCGCGAGCTTGTTTTTCAGGTATTGCGCAAGTTCGAGCGCACGGCCCATGAGCATCTGCCAGCCCATCAGACCGATGCCGTTCAGCGATGCCATCACGGTGTACGGCCCCAGCCCCGGCCGCGAGGTTTCCAGCGTGAACAGAGCCGGGTCGCGGCGACTGTCGGCCTCCGGGAAGTACGGCGTTTCGTCTTTGCTGCGTGCGAGATATTTCAGGTCGTCCTTGCGGTTCACGATGAACGCCGAACTC
>JAYSKW010000064.1:0-2178 GCA_043726085.1 Limnoglobus sp. | reverse complement strand
GGGAGGAACTCGCGTACGGTTTTGGCCACGATCGGCTGATTCACCGCGAGGCCATTCGAGACGTTGAGCGCAATCCGCAAGATCGCGTCGGCACACAGGAACGCCTGCGGGATATACAGCCGCCGGGCCGCCGAGTCGTCCAGTGTGCGTTCGAACCATTGCGTGGCGTGCGTTTGGGCCGCCATCGCTGGGAGGCCCATCAGGAACCGCGACAGCGAACAAAGCCGTTCTGCTCGCATTGGGTTCCGCTTGTACGCCATCGCACTCGACCCGACTTGCTCGGCTTCCTGCGGCTCGTCGACTTCCTGTTTGTGCGCGAGCAAACGCAAGTCCGTGCCCCATTTGTGCGCCGATTGTGCTAGGCCCGACAGAGCATCGAGGATGTACGAATCGATCTTCCGCGAATACGTCTGCCCCGTTACGGGGAAGATTCGCTCGAAGTGCATTTTCTTCGCAACGAGCCGATCCAGTGCCCGCACTTTCTCGTGATCGCCTTGAAACAGTGCCAGAAAGCTCGCCTGCGTGCCGGTCGTGCCTTTCGCGCCGCGGAACGGCAACTCGTCGCGGCGGCGTTCGAGTTCGTGTAAATCGAGCACGAAATCGTAGCACCATAGCGTCGCGCGTTTGCCGACGGACGTTAGCTGTGCGGGCTGGAAGTGCGTGTAACCGAGCGTCGGTTCGTCCTTCCACGTTTCCGCAAATCGGGCGAGCGAATCGATGAGGTTCGCCAGCGATACGCAGACCGCGTTCAGCGATTCGCGCATCAAGATCAAATCCGCATTATCGGTCACGTAGCAAGAGGTTGCGCCGAGGTGGATGATCTCTTTCGCGTTCGGTGCGACTTCGCCGTAAGTGGCAATGTGTGCCATCACGTCGTGCCGTTTGGCCTTCTCGTGGATCGCGGCCCGCTTCAGATCGACATCGTCGAGGTGCGCTCGAAGTTCCGCCAACTGTTCGGCTGCGATCCGTGGCGAGACGCCATCCGCTGTGGGCAGCCCGAGTTCGTGTTGTGCCTCGGCGAGCACGAGCCACAGCCGACGCCACGTACGAAACTTCCGCAACGGCCCCCAGCGTTCGGCCATCTCGCGGCCGGCGTAACGGGCAATCAGCGGGTTGTCGTACACCAAGTCGGCATCGAGGTCGGCCATGTCGGAAGAATCCCATCGCAACTGGAATTGAATCGGATCGGTCGCGTGGAAACCGTCGCATCCGCGACCGATTCCAACGATACCTCTGTTTTTGTAGGTTTTTCGCGTGGCACCGTCCGCAATTCCACGAACGAGCGAAACCGAACCGTCTCCGGGTCATTCGATTGGGGCAGTGGCGACGATGATTCCGGTAGGTTCAACAAGGAGGTTGATGATGAGCCGTACATGGATTCCGAAGTTGGTCGTTTTGGCGTTGGCTGCGGTCGTAATGGCCGGGTCGGCAAACCGCGTACGTGCGGACGAACCGCCGTTACCGCGCTACTTTTACTACCCGTACAACTACTTCCCGCACAGCTACTGGCCGGCACAAAGCCCCCAGTACCCAGAGCCAAAGGGAAGCCCGTACGTGCGTCCGCCCGCCTATATGGCGTACCCGGCGTTCAAAGAGCCAGGCTGGCGGCACGAACTCTGGACGCCGATGAAGTATTACCGCGGCAACCACTTCTGGCTCGACCAGTTCTAAGAGCGGTTTTTCGACGTAAGTCACAATTGCGGACACTCCAAAACTGGTTTTTGGGGTGTTTTTCCGGTTTTCGCGACCCCAAAATGCCACTTTTTGATCGCAATCCACTGTTCCATATTCCGTATCTCGAACTCTTGTTGCGGGTTATGTCGAACGGGGTCGTTTCGAGAACCGACGCAAATAGCGACCGAAAATCGACCGGATCCGACCGAAAATCGACCGACCACGACATAAAATCGACCGACCACGACATTTTCACGACATTTGGAGACACTTCGCGACGCCATGCAAAAGTCGACTTACGTCGGATCGTCTACGATTTTTTGACTTTGCGAATTCGCGTAGGTTCCCGATTTTTCGATTATTCCGAGAAGTGCTATTGTGCGGAAAAATGGTTTCGATAGGATTCGGTGAGAACACGTCAAAATCTTTAACTCGCTGAATTCCACAGTCTTCCACTGGGATTATTCGCATGACCATCGTTCAACTCCTCCGCAAGTTCTCGCC
>JAYSKW010000063.1:0-3079 GCA_043726085.1 Limnoglobus sp. | reverse complement strand
CGAACACCGATAGCCGTCTGAGTGCGTATCTCCCGAGCGGCACGTATTACATCGGCGTCACGAACTACGATAGCTCGACGAGCGGCGCTTACACGCTCTTTATCGCAGGCCCTTCCACCAGCCCGCCGCCCGTACCACCCGTTCCTCCCGTTCCCCCGACGAGTAGCGGATTCAGTATCCAGGTCCGGGTCAGCGGGCTGACGCCGGGACAGCAAAATGCGTTCCAGCAAGCAGCGAATCGCTGGGCGCAAGTCATCACGGGCGATCTACCGAACGAGACGTACAACGGCGTGGCGGTCGACGATTTGCTCATCGACGCCTCCGCTGTCTCGATCGATGGGCCTGGTGGTGTTCTCGGCCAAGCGGGGCCGGACCGCTTCCGTGCGGGGTCGCAGCTTCCTTACCACGGGACGATGGAGTTCGACTCCGCCGACCTCGCCGCGCTCGAAGCCAACGGCCAGCTGACGGCGGTGGTGTTGCACGAAATGGGGCACATTCTGGGCATCGGGACAATCTGGGACAATCTGGGATTGCTCAGCGGGGCCGGGACATCGAACCCGCGGTTCGTCGGCGCGCAAGCCACCGCGCAATACAACGCAATTTTCGGGCGAAACGAGAACGGCGTGCCCGTCGAAAATAGTGGAGGTTCCGGCACCGTCGACAGCCACTGGCGCGAAAACATCCTCGGCAACGAAGTGATGACGGGTTATGTCAACTCGGGAGCGAACCCACTCAGCCGCATCACCGTCGGTTCGCTCGCCGACCTTGGCTATCAAGTGAACTACAGCGCGGCCGACAACTACGCCCCACCCGGTGCCTCGCTCGTTGCGAGCGTTGGAACCGGCAGTAATGGACGGACTTTGTTGCGAACGGCCGAGCCGATCGTTTCCATCGCACTCGCTTTCGATGCCGACTTTGCCAACCGCATCGCACTACCGGGATTGACGAACGACGCACCGCCGAACCGATCCCGCCCGAACGAAGTGAACGCGTTCGAGTCGCTCGATCACCTCACCCGCGGCATTCGCGTCGACGCGCCGACAACATCACCCGCAATGCAAACGAGCGTGCCGGTGGATATGGTTGTGTATTTGGAAGAGTAAGTGGTTCATCCGGAATGTGCTCACCATTTTCTTTAACACCGACAGCGCCGATGTGTCGGCGTGGTGGCAAGTCTAAAATCCGCTGTCGTTTCGCGGATCGCTTGATATGATGCGTGAATCGAATACCTAACCCATAGCCCTGCGAGCTAAGCGAACCGGTATGTCCACGACTTATACCGTGACTGCGAACGTGAAGTGCTGGAAGAAGCACGAGTGCGTCGATTGCGGCTGCGAATTTCGCTACCAATTCAAGCGAACGATTCAGGGTACGGGCAACTCCGAGAAAGCGGCCCACGCCTCCGCGAACAAAATCGTCGAAAAGACACTTCGCCAAGAAGTCGACGTACGGCCATGCCCGAGTTGCGGTCGCATTCAACCCGACATGATCGGTCAAGTGAAAGCGCGAGGCCACGCACTCGTCGGCGGGTTGACTCTCCCGATCTTCGCGATTTTCATCGTTCTCGGTGCCACGTACGTTCTCGGTGGGAGCGTCGCGCCGATGATCGTGGCGTCGATCTCGATTGCGGCAGTCGTTTTCAACATCGTCATTGCCATCGGGAACCCGAACAGAGACCTCGAAGCCAACCGTTCTGGCACCGAAAAAGCCGTGCGAAAAGGCGACGTCGAAATCACCGAGGAAGGCAAGACGTCGGGCCTCGACAAGCCACCACACCCGATGGGCATCCCACACTGGATCGGCATCGCCGCCGGTGGTTTCGCCGCGCTCGTGGCGCTCGCCCCAATGATCTGCACGAGCTTCAACGGGCTAAACGTGAACCGGACTTCCTACCCGCAAGTCGTTTCCCCCGGCGATGCGGTCGCGGTCTATTTCGACGACTCGATCGATTGCGTTAAGAGTAATTGGAACGGGTCGCCGATGGCGCGGGTGACGAACGCCGCCGAGTTGGGCATCGCCGAAGGGCTGTCGGCGACGAGCAAAAGCAGTTCGTGGGGAGGAAATATCACGGTGAAGAGTAGCGAGAAGCACACTTCGCCGAGCATCTGGGCGACAGTCACTTTGCCGAGTGACCCGAAACTCGCGAATCGAACGATCCGTATTCACATCGACATGAACGTGCGTTACCCGAACTCCGATGCGAGCGACCGCTTCCTCACTCAGAACAAGCAGATGAGCAAAGACGTGGAAATTGCCGTGTCGCCACCGGGCGCAAGTACAAAGTATGGTACACTCTGGTGGTTGGGCATGGTCGGTGGGAGTCTGCTCTCGGTCGGTTCGTGCTTCTACTTGCGTTCGCTGGCGAAGTCGCTGCAAGCCCACGCGATTCCGCCCGATATCGAGTCGATTCAGGACGACGAAGCGGACGATGACGACGAGTGATGGAGAGACCCGAACAACACTGATGGCTGCGTATTCTTTTAGCTTCCGATGCCGTAAACGCTACACCTGCGTCGGGTGTGGGTGCGTCTATCGAATGCGCGACGAGCGCGTTATCGACGAACCCGCTCGCTCCGAAGAAGCCGCCACGAAGCTCGCAACGAACCAACTGACGACCGAACTGCAAGCCGAACCGAACGCGACGGCCTGCCCCGATTGCGGACGGTTCCAGCCCGATTGGGTCGGACTGAAAAATGCGAAACAGCACCTGCGTATCGCGATCCTCGGGCTGATTGCAGTCGCGATCGTTGCCGGGATCGCATTTATTTCCGGTATGGATGGGCTAGTGTTCGGGTGTCTCGTCGGGGTCGTCGGGCTGGCCGTCGCGCTCGCGCACACGTCGATCTCATTGATGAACCCGAATCGCGATCTGGAAGCGAACCGCACGGCGAGCCGATCCCACGAAGAAGATGGCGATTTGGACGTGGTCAAAGAGGGGGACCGAAGTAAACAGAAGCGGGCCCTTAGCCCGATCACCCGTTGGCACATCATCGCGCACCTTTGCACGTTCATGGCCGCGATCGTTCTCCTCGCCCCGGCGGCGGCCGAGATTAAAACGCAACAACCGACGATCCTCGAA
>JAYSKW010000062.1:0-1401 GCA_043726085.1 Limnoglobus sp. | reverse complement strand
GATGTTGCGCAACCTCACCAGTATGCAAGACCGCAACCGTGGGTTGATTACCGACCTCGATCGCAAGGTCGACGAACTCGCCCGCGTCAACATGGCACTGTACGAATCGAACCGCTTGAAGGGCGATTTCCTCTCGACGATGAGCCACGAGTTACGCACGCCGCTCAACAGCATCATCGGGTTTAGCGAAGTGCTGTTGAACGCAGATAACCTCAGCGAGAAGCAACAGCGTTACGCCGCGAACATCATGACGAGCGGGCAACAATTGCTGGCGCTCATCAACGATATTCTGGACTTGGCGAAAGTGGAATCGGGCAAGATGCGGTTGCACCCGGAGTTGCTCGCGGTCGGCGAACTGTGCGAAAATGTGGCGGCAATGTTTCGCCAACAGGCAGAGAAAAAGAACGTCGAGCTGCGTTTGCACGTGTTGCCCGACATACCAGCGGTGCGACAAGATGCGGGCAAATTGCGGCAGATTCTGGCGAATCTCGTATCGAACGCGGTGAAGTTCACACCTGAAGGCGGTCGCGTCACGCTCGGCGTCAGCGTTGCCGATGGCATGGCGCGATTCACCGTCGAAGACACCGGCGTTGGGATTGCCCCTGAGGAACAAGAGTCGATCTTCGACAAATTCCGCCAGTCCGCCAACCCGCTCACCCGCGAACAAGGTGGCACCGGCCTAGGGTTGTCGATCGTCAAGGAACTCTCGAAACTTCTCGGTGGCGACATCGCGATCAAGAGCGAACTCGGTCGCGGCAGTACCTTCACCGTTAGCGTCAGTTCCCACCTCAAAGACGAACCGCTACTCGCATTCGACCTCCCCGACGAACCGCGTTCGATGTGACGATTACCTCGGCCTCACGCACCACAGCCCGCATCGTGCGTGTCCGAAACGATTCTCGCGAATCTCGACTATCTGAGAGCGTCAGTAAGGCGTCCATTTCAAAATCGCGAGATCGTGTATAGGCTAGAGAATGGGACGCGCGAAATTCGCCCTTCCGGTTCGGAGAAACGTGCGAGTTTATACCCTATCATCATTAATCTTCTCCTTTGGGTTCTCGACTATGTCTAGTTGGAAATGGATGTTGCCTACCGCGTTGCTGCTCGTCGCGGGCGGCGGTGTCGGTTACTGGTATCTCTCGCCGCCGATTTTGAAACCGACGCTGCCAGATATCGCGAAGCCGATCGTGCAGTCGAAAATCGATGTGCCGAAGGTGGCGTTCGCGGACGTCACCGCAGCGGCGGGAATTACCTTTCGGCACGTCAACGGCTCCGTCGGCAAGAAGCTGTTGCCCGAGACGATGGGCGGTGGCATTGCGGTCATCGACTTCGACAACGACGGCAAGCAAGACCTGCTATTCGTCAATTCCTGCCCGTGGCCCGGCCATGCCACGATGCCGC
>JAYSKW010000061.1:0-1718 GCA_043726085.1 Limnoglobus sp. | reverse complement strand
GTCTTTGCTGCGTGCGAGATATTTCAGGTCGTCCTTGCGGTTCACGATGAACGCCGAACTCGGATAATGCCCGCGGCCCGTCTTGTGGAAGTCGAGCGTCACGCTGTCCGCGTGGTGCAAAGCCTGGCACGCCGCCTTCGCGCGTTCGATCACGGGCAGGACGTTCGCGTTCAACTTCAACGGGTTTTCGAGCGTGTTGTATTCGTTCAAAAAGCAGTTGCCCCAACCGACGGCGGCATCGGCATGGAGTTGCGGCGCGGGTACGCCGTACTTCGCCGCTTTCTCGTCGACGATCCGGCGAATGCTCGCGATGTCGTCGATCCCGAAGGCATCCGTCGTGCCGAACGTGGCGATGACAAACGCGACGCGAACGCCTTGTGCGTAAAGCGATTCGAGCTTTTCGGTAAACAGATCGAGCCGCATCGAGAGCGTGCGATCCGTCGGGATTTCGTGTAAATTTTCGGTACCGAGTCCGAGCCAGCCCGCGATCGTCGCCGCACAGTAATGTGCCGCCTCGGAGACGATCCCCGCCACAGTCTGCCCCTGCAAACCTTTCCGCATCGCACCGGGAAGGACTTTCTCGATGCCGATCTTCCCCGCGTACATATTCGAGATCGTTCCGCCAATCGTGAAGATGCCCCACGGGTCGATGGTGTGGTAAAACACGAGGTTCGCGAGTGCCGTAATCGCCTTCACTTCGAGTTCGTTCGACCGTTGACTGTAACTATCGGTGCAAAGGTTCGGGTTCTTCAGCAAGCACGCCAACGCACCGATCAACGAGGCATAGTTCGCGGGGCCACGCACGTTCTCGAGGTGCAACGGCGACGACCAGCCATCGGTGCCCCAGAAATACGGAAAGATCGAATCGCGAGCATCCTTGAGGTTGCCGGGCAACACGTGGATTTCCGGGTTCGCCTGTGCCGTGTCGTAGTTTTGCGACATATACGACCCCGGCGGCAACGCTTCCTCCGCCCGCATCGCCGCAAGGAGTTCGGAGAAAATACCGGTGACAACCGTGGGGTCGCACTCGAAGAACGTCTTCACGAACGGGTCGTATCGGTCGCGGTCCATAATCGGCCCAAAATAGGAAACGAGTCGGCCTTCGATTTCATTCTAATCGCAAGGCCGTCGCGCGCAACACGGCTCGTGAGTTTCCGCAGTCGGCGCACGCGACTCGCCTGACTGATACAATGCCATAACACCTACCGACCGTATCGCAGAACCCGAACCGGAGGCCTCGCATGGCTGCCCCGATGACACTCACCGAGAAGATTTTAGCCAAGGCCGCCGACCGCGACCGCGTCGTTCCCAACGACAATATCTGGGTCAATGTCGATGTCCTCATGACGCACGATGTCTGCGGGCCGGGCACGATTGGCGTGTTCAAAAAGCAGTTCGGCAACGATGCCAAAGTCTGGGACCGCGAGAAGGTCGTCATCATCCCAGACCATTACATCTTCACCAAAGATGTAATGGCGAACCGCAACGTCGACGTGCTCCGCGAATTCGCGAAAGAGCAAAATCTGCCGTACTTTTACGATGTCGGCACGGATCGCTACAAGGGCGTCTGCCACATTGCGTTGCCCGAAGAAGGCCACACCCGCCCCGGCGAAGTCCTCCTCGGCACCGATAGCCACACCTGCACCGCCGGCGCGTTCGGGCAGTTTGCTACGGGCATCGGCAACACCGACGCGGGCTTCGTTCTCGGCACCGGCAAG
>JAYSKW010000060.1:0-4512 GCA_043726085.1 Limnoglobus sp. | reverse complement strand
GAAACAGATGCGGTCGCCGGAACGGATGTCGATCCGCTTCTCGAAGTAGATTTCGCCGGGCATGACGCCGAGCAAAAAGCCTTGCGAAACGAGCGGATGAACGGTGCCATTCGCACGATCGATGAGCAGCGGGTGCGGGTGGCCGGCGGAGGCGTAATGCAGCGTCCGCGACTTGCGATTGAAGACGCCGTAGAACGCCGTCACAAAGCGTTCGCCGGAGAGCGCCTGCAACCGCAGGTTCATCTCGCCGAGAACCTCACCGGGGTGAATCGTGCGATTCGCGACTTCGGCGAAAGCGATTCGTGCCATGATCGCCACCATCGCCGCCGGGAGACTGTGCCCGCTGGCGTCGGCAATCAGGAAGCCCAAATGGTCCGCATCGGGCGTGGCAAAGTCGTAGTAATCGCCGCCGAGATGGTCGAGCGGCGCGTAGTGGACGGCCCAATCGAACTCGGGCCAATCGGGCCGCGGGTGCGGCAACAGTAGCGTCGTTTGCAACTGCCCCGCCGCACGCAGGTTGTAGACGCTTTCCGCATCGCGTGCCAAAAGCTGCTCGTTCGCCGAGCGGAGTTCTTGCGTGCTTTCGTCGATCTTATGGTCGAGATATTCCGTGCGGCGATTCATCAGTGCGCGTGCGGAGATAATGCCGATGAGGCGTTGATTCTCGATCACGGGAAGGTTCCGAACCCGGAACCGCGTCATAATGCCGACCGCTTCGTTCCAACCGACGTCGGGCGAGATCGTGTATGGGTCGGTCGACATCCAATCCGAAACGGGGTAATCGCGCCAGCCGGGGATGGCCGGGATCACGCGCTTGAGTAAGTCGCGTTCGGTGAAGATACCGACGAGTTGATTCGAGTCTCGCACGACGAGGACCGCACCGATTCGCTGGCGATTCATCAATCGCATCGCCTCGCGGATCGGCGTGTCAGGTGGGACGCAGACCGGCTCGGGCTGCATCACCTGGCGCACGGTCAACTCGGTCGAATTCATGCGATCCCCTGTACGAAACATTCTAAATCCGTCGGAATCGAAGAGTATTTCGAGAAATATCCGTTTCTCGCTTGACCTCGTTCGATTCGTTTGCCATTCATGAGGGTGTTACTTCACCCTCACTCGATACCAGAACTATGGCCGAACCGCTATCTCAGGCTGCCGCGCTGCCCATTCGAGACGGTCTCGTTTGCCTCATCACCTCGCGTGGCGGGCGACGTTGGGTGATTCCCAAAGGCCACATCGAGACCGGTCATACGCCCGAGGAAGCCGCGAGCAACGAAGCCTACGAGGAAGCGGGCCTCGTCGGTGTCACGAATCCTATCTCCGTAGGCAGTTACCAATACGAAAAATACCACCGCACTCATACGGTGAGCGTTTATGTCATGACAGTGACCGAAGAGAAAGCAACTTGGCCCGAACGCCGCGAACGCACCCGCGAATGGGTGACTTTCGAGACCGCACTCACCCGGCTTGCCGAACCTGGCTTACGAGCGATTCTGCAAACCCTCGCGAATCTCGCATCAGACGATGCTCCCGTACTCATCCCGCGCCGAGCAGTGGCCGAATAACGCGGTCGATATCCGATTCGCTGCGAACGTCGGGCACGTTCCCGAACAATTGCCACGTCTCGAAGAGTTCGGCGGATGCACCGGGTGGCAGTGTCACCAGTTCGCCGACGGTCTCCATTTCGAGCATATCTTCGTTCGAGAACGTCTGGTAGCGGGTGCCACGGTCGGGGTAAATCGCGCCGTCGCGGTAGTCGAACCGCTTCACGAACAGCGTGTGCGAGTTCAGGTAGCCGACCCAGCCCATGCGGTGCGCGAGGCCAATCTTCGTCGGTCCTTTGTTCACATCCTGCCGCAACTGGATGTACTTCTTGCCAAACTCCCAGCGCGTATCCGCGAAGTCGAAGTACGGCCACAAAATCAGTTCCTGGTTCGGCGCAAAATCCGCAGGTGAGTTCGCACGGCTCGGGTGGCCGGGGTGCGAATGCTTCTCCGGCAGTGGCAGAATCTCCACGCCGCCGGGTGCCATCACCGTCGGCCCCCACGGCGCGAGTTCCATCGGCTCGTCGGAGATATTCGTGACTTTCAGCGTGACTTCGACTTTGGTGCCGAACGGCGCGAGCGAAATCTGCATCTCTTTCTGGACGCCGTATTCCGTTTCCGGTGGTGGCGTGAACGTCGCCGTGTGCGGGCCGGTCTGGTTCCACTCGACGGGTCGATTATCGGGGAAGTACGTCCGCGTCAGATCTTCCGGTGCGAGCCAGAAGCGATGGCCGCCTCGAATCTGCCATTCGTCCTCGCCGGTGCCGCCCATCATCTCGTCGTAGTTTTTCATGACGTTGAAGCCACCGGGAAGGCGGTAGCAAATCACCCGCGGCCCGACGTCGAGCGTGACGATCAACTCGACTTCGCCATTCGTCAGTAGCAGGTTGTTTTTCCAACCGCGATATTCGACGACGTTCACGATGGCTCTCCGGAAACCGACGGCACAGGCTCACGAGGTTGCGAACCCGATACGCTATACTATGGAAAGTTGCACGTGCGACACCCAAACACCGCGCCGTAATGCCTTTATGCTGCCACGATTATCGCTGCCAATCTGGACCGAACGATACGCATCGCCATTTGCCCCGGTAACGGCCGAAGAAGTCGCCGAACGCGGCTGGAGCGAGGTCGATATCGTGTTCGTCACGGGCGATGCGTACATCGATCACCCGAGTTTCGCGATGGCGATCCTGCACCGGGTACTCGAACGAGCGGGGTTTCGCGTCGCGATTCTCAGCCAGCCCGATTGGAAAAACTGCGACGCCTGGCGTCAGTTCGGTCGCCCGCGTCTGTTCTTCGCCGTCAGTGCGGGGAACATGGATTCGCTGATTAACCACTACACCGCGAACAAAAAAGTCCGGAACGACGACGCCTACTCGCCCGGTGGCCGCATCGGGTTGCGTCCGGATCGGGCCACGCTCGTCTACTCGCAGCGTTGCCGCGAGGCGTTCCCCGGCGTGCCCGTGATTGCCGGGGGCGTCGAGGCGTCGTTGCGGCGGCTCGCGCATTACGATTACTGGTCTGATACGGTGAAACGCTCGATTCTGCTCGATTCCAAGGCCGATCTCGTCGTTTATGGCATGGGTGAAGCGAACATCATCGAAATCGCGAGGAAACTGAAAGCAGGCGGAACGGTGAAGGATTGCCGCAATCTCCGTGGCATCGCCTATGCGATGGGTGCCAAGGAAAGCGATCAGCTGAAAAAAGAAACCGCGCGCGCGGCGAACGAATTTCAGACGATACCGACGTTCGAGGAAGTGAAATCGAACAAGGAACTGTTCGCCGAAGCGACGCGGATCATTCACCTGAATACGAACCCGTTTAACGCCGTCACGCTGGTGCAATACCACGACCGCCAGGCAATCGTGCAGACGCCGCCCGCGTTCCCGCTCTCGAAGCAAGAGATGGACGATATTTACGATCTGCCCTACACGCGAAGGGCGCACCCGTCGTACACCGAGCCGATACCCGCACACCAGATGATCAAGGATTCGATTACGCTGATGCGCGGCTGTTTCGGCGGCTGCACGTTTTGTTCGATCACCGCACATCAAGGGCGGATCATACAGAATCGCTCCGAAGAATCGGTACTTCGCGAAGTGCGAAAAGTGGCCATCGACCCAGAGTTTAAAGGAAACATCAGCGACATCGGCGGTGCGACTGCCAACATGTACGCGATGCGATGTACGCGCCCCGAAGTGGAAGCGAAGTGCAAGCGGCTGTCGTGCGTACACCCCGGCGTGTGCAAACTACTCGGCACCGACCACGGCCCACTCTTGCAATTGATGCGCAAAGTGCGTGCGGAACCCGGCATCCGCAAAGTATCGGTCGCATCCGGCGTACGTATGGACCTCGCTCAGCTATCGCCCGAATACGTCAGCGACCTCGCGACACATCACACCGGCGGCCGCTTGAAAGTCGCACCCGAACATACCAGCCCGACCGTGCTGGCGCTCATGAAGAAACCGAGTATCGATAACTTCGGTATCTTTGCCGAAGCATTCCGAACCGCTTCCGCAGAAGCCGGAAAGCCGAAACAGCAAATCATCCCGTACTTCATCGCGAGTCATCCGGGGTCGGACCTCAACGAGATGATAGACCTCGCACTCTATCTCAAACGCAACGGCTACAAACCCGACCAGGTACAAGACTTCATCCCCGCACCATTCGACATTGCCACGTGCATGTATTACACCGGCATCGACCCGATCACGAAGAAGACCGTCAACATTGCGAAAGGCTTGAACAATCGCAAAATGCAACGCGCCCTCATGCAGTTCTTCAAGCCGGAGAACTACTTCGATGTGCGACAAGCCTTAATTGAAGCCAAACGCCAAGACCTCATCGGCGGCTGCGAAGGACTGATCCCCGCCGAGCCACCAAAAGAAGCCATCGAAGCCCGCCGAAAGAAGGCCAACGCCGCCCTAAGAAACGACCACTCGCACAGCATCGCCAACCCCGCCAC
>JAYSKW010000059.1:0-17042 GCA_043726085.1 Limnoglobus sp. | reverse complement strand
CAGCAACAAGGTAATTTGCAGCGGGTCGCGATGCGCGAATTCGGACGCCTGCGTCTCGGTAAGCGTGCCACTGCGAAACGCGGCGAGAAACGCCGGGTCGAGGTCGGAGGTCGGAGTTGGCGGGGCAGCAATCACGGTACGAATGTGCTACGAAAACCAACGCAATCGCGCAATCCCACTTCAGGAGGCTGAAGGGTTACCATTCGCGATTTTCATCTGAAAATACTCCCGGCTGACATTTATCATCACCCGAATCGTCGCACGAAAAAGCAGTGAATGGTCTATCAGAAAATTGGCGAGCCCGGTTGAGTTCAAACTCGAATTTTTAGGTGCCGCCACCCTCGCAGCAAAGACCTTTGAAGTGGCCGATCGAAGTACGTTGGCGAACGAACATACCAACGATGAAGGCAAACGTAACGAGTCGTATCTTGGCCACGTGTACTCCTTGGAAACTAACTTAATGGTACGTTTATCTGGCAGGTTAAGCAAGTGCAAAACAAGCACGATATACTCGATCCGCTCCGCCGTCGCCCCCCTTCGGATGGTGTGAGGCGGTAGCCTGTGGCGAACGGGTCGGTGAAGGTTCCTGGTGTGAATTCGGCCCGCCAGCGCCGCTCGGTTGCAGCACACGCTGGCGTACTTCCAGGAGAAGATGCAAACGACGGAGGAAGTTGTCGCTTGCCGAGTCGTGGCGGCGACCGTCCCTTACCTGACCGCATTCCCTCGTTCTCAACTTGTTCGCGAAAAGTGCGTTCCGTACACTGTAACTCATTAGCCCGGTTTACCGCGGAAGTGGGCGTACGTCATGACTTTGGATTTGCCAGCGCAAACAGTGAAGGATCCGGAAGCTGTGAAGGATCCGGAATCTGTGAAAGAAACGGGCGAGTACGTTCCCGTGCGTTCGGTGCTGTTCGTGTGTACTGGCAACACGTGTCGAAGCCCGCTTGCCGAAGTGCTGTTCAAAAAGATCTTGTCGGACCGGCTCGGCATCCCGATCGATCACTTGCCCGCACACGGATACCTCGTGCAGTCGGCGGGCGTGATGGCGGGTTACGGCGATGCCGCGAGCGAAGGTGCGGTCGATGTGGCCCGCGAGTTCGGCGTCGATCTATCGACCCATCGCAGTCGGCCCGTGAACCCGGAAATGCTCGCCGATGCCAAAAGCGTCATCGCGATGACGCAGAGCCATTTGACGCTACTGATGATGCAGTATCCGGATGCCGGCCCCGTGCCGACGCTATTATCGGATGAGATCGATATTCCCGACCCAATCGGTGGAAGTATCGAAGATTACCGCGAATGTGCGCGGGTGATTGTCGCTCAACTCGATCGACTTTCAAAGGAGTGGCTGGCGACATGAGAATTGCCGTGGGGACCGATCACCGTGGGTTAGATGCCAAACTGCGCCTCGTCGCCCTTTTGGAAGGGATGGGGCACAGCGTGATGGACCACGGAGCCGTCGGTCCCATCGGGGTCGGCGTCGATTACCCCGATTACGCGATGACCGTCGCCCATGCCGTATCCGAACAAAGCGCGGATCGCGGCGTGCTGATCTGCGCCACCGGTCACGGCATGTGTATCGCGGCGAATAAAGTCGCGGGAATTCGTGCGGTGAACTGCCGCGACGTCATCGATGCCGAACTCAGCCGTTCGCACAACAACGCCAACGTGTTGTGTCTGTCGGCGGACTTGATCGGCGACGAACTCATGGAACGCATCGTCAAGTCCTGGCTCGAAACCCCCTTCGACGGCGGTCGTCACGCGCGACGACTCGAGAAAATCGCCCAATACGAATGCGGTAAATCGCCCCCGGTGTAATTGAAATTGTTCCTGACGCGGTGCGGAAAGTCCGGTACATTCATGGGAGTGTTCGTTCGAGGAGTTCCGCCATGCCGATCTCGGTGACTTGCCAAACGTGCGGTGCGATCCTGCCGATTCCCGATGAATTGGCGGGTAAGTCCGTGCGTTGTGGGGGGTGTCAGGGCGTCGTCGAAGTGCCGGGGATTTCTGCGGAAGTTCCCGTGGCGTCGTCGGAACCGATACTCGCGAGACGAGTGGGCCGCCCGGTTGCCATGCCCGTGACCCGAACGGAACCGAAATCGCGAGCCGACGATTCGACTCGCCCGAAAGGCAAGCGGGTTTGGAAACGGCTCGACGACGACGAGGAACCGGCGAAAGAACGACCAGCACGGCGACGCCAGAAAACCGCGCTCACCCGCACGGGAACGATCTGGCTGTACCTGTTGGCGGCGTCGGCGCTCGGCGGGCTGATTACCTTTTGTTATTGTGCCATTTCGACAAGCTCACCCGCCAACAGACTCGGTAGCGGCCAACGCGTGTCGGCTGCACCGGCGATGCCAATCCTGCCGCAACTCGTGCCGATGCCCGGCCCCGCCCCGCCCGTCATGCTTGAGAATGTGCCGCCCATCGAAGACGGAGCGATCGTATTCGACCCTCCGCGAATAATGCGGAAGCCCGCGCTGCCGATCGTGGCCAGTTCCAATGCCATCATCAATGCGAACCGCAACGCGATTGTCGTCACGGCGAGTTCGGAATGGCATGGCTGGGAAGCGAAGAAAGCGTTCGATGGCGACGAGCAGACATCGTGGTTCTCGCAACCGACCCAAGTGAACAATCCCTGGATTCGCGTCGGATTTCCGAACGATGTCGCCGTCCGTCGCGTCACCATCCTCGGCAATCGCGAGCCGAGTTATCCGACGGGCTACGGCGTGCTAAATGGCCAACTAGAGTTGTTCGATCGCGATGAAATTTTGATCGCCAGCCGGGAATTGACGAGCATCGGCGAACGCCACGATTTCGATTGTGCGTTCAAAACGCCGTACACCCGCGTTCGCTCGATCCGATTTACTTCGACGCGCGACGAAGGCAATAACCGATACATTGCCCTCGGCGAATTTCAAGTCGAGTAACCCCGACCTCCCACGGGAGATTCTGCGATGCCGATTGAAGTGACTTGCCCTTCGTGCCAAGCGACGCTACCGATCCCGGAGAATTTCACCGGTAAAAAAGTACGCTGTTCGGATTGCCAGGGTATCGTCGATGTACCCGGCACGCGAGCGCCTGCAATTGCCAAGGCTGTTGTGGCGAAAGCGATCCGCAAGCCAGACGTCGTAGACGAAAAACGCCCGAGCCGCCGTCGCCGCGATGCCGACGACGAGGAGGAAGACGCCCCACGCCGGAAGCCGAAGCGAGTGCGGGACGACGACGACGACGATGATCGTCCGCGTCGGGGGAGCAAGCCCGGCTTTCCCATGGTCTGGCTCGCAGTTATCGCTGGCGTCATCGGGATCGTGGGACTTTCCGCAGGCGCGTGGTTCCTGACGAGCGGTCCGCACGTTGAGCCACCCCGCGCGCCCGTTCCGAATGCCGTGGTTCCGGGTGCAAACCCGCCCGCTGCCAACGGGCCGTTGAACAACTTCGCACCGATCAATGGCCAACAGAACGATGTGCCACAGGATGGTTGGGAACACGAAGTGGTGCCGAATCAACCGAAAAAGTGAACCGACACGGGAGATGATGCGATGCCGATCGAAGTGACTTGTCCATCGTGCCAGGCGACGCTACCCGCCCCGGACGAATTCGCCGGGAAGAAGATTCGCTGCGCCGACTGCCAAGGCATCGTCGAAGTGCCCGCCGCGAAGGTCGATTCCGCGCCGGCGTTCGCAAGACCCGTCGCGCGAACTCGCCCCCAGTCGGAAGACGTGGCCGACGATCGCGCCGTGAAGCGGCGACGCGCTGCCGACGACGACGAAGCCACATCGACCCGCCGGAAGCCGAGGAAGGAATGGGATGAAGACGAAGACGACGACAACGAGAGCCGGAAGCGGCGCGGCAGCAAGCCGGGCGTATTGACGGGCTTTTCGATGGTCTGGTTGATCGTCGTCGGCGTGCTCGGAATCGCGGGCCTCACGGCGATCGTGTGGGCGATGATGCCCGTTGCAGGTGGGAACAAAGCACAAGTGCCAGACGCCCCGAAGGAGGTTGCCGTTGCGAAACCACCCGTCGCAGCGATGAACAACTTCGGACCGTTGAATGAACAACCACCGAATGTCGAGTTCGTGCTGGAACCGGAACCCGTCGCACCGCAACGACCGCGACCCTCTTCTACCCGAGCATTCCCGCCGAACAACGACCCGCGTTTCAACCCCAACCCCGCACTGCCGCGAGCCGTCGCGCCGAATGCCAATCAGAAAGGCCTCGTCGCCAAGTATGCGGATCGCCTGAAAATACGAGCGAGTTCCGTCTGGGGCAGCTACTCCGTCACGCAGTTGTTCGATGGCATCGAGACATCAACCTGGTTTTCCGGTACCGGCGATACGGTCGGTTGCGGCAAGTCGCCGTGGGTGGAAGTGACCTTCCCCGAAGACGTGACGATCCACGCGATGACGATACTCGGGAACCGCGATGTCAATTGGTCGGGCTATTTCGTTCACGCAGGCCGGTTCGACTTCATCGACGTAGCGGGCAAGACACTTTCCAGCCACGACGCGACCGCGATGGGCAACAATTTCGATATGAAAAGCGATCTCGAAGCCGATGTGAAAGGCGTTCGCACCGTGCGATTCACCGTTACGAAAGATCTGTCGAAGGACTGGATCGCGCTCAGCGAGTGGACCCTGGAATGACCGCGTGCAATCGATCGTTCTGAAACACGGCGGGCAACCGCGTCGATACCTCTTGTGGCGAGCGGCAGCGAAAGCGCTGCCGCTGATGGTGTTTCTACCGGGCACGGGCGGTACCGCCGAATGGGCGGCCGACGAATGCCGCCTGCCGTTCTTCGCCGCGCTCAACGGCTTCTCGCTCGTCGTCGCCGAAGCCCTTCCCCCCGACCCATCCAAACCGTCGAAGTTTCTCACGAACCCGACCCGCTGGAACGACGGTTCTCTTTTTTCCATTTCCGAAACCGCCGTTTCCGAAATGCAAACGATCAACGACGACGTCGATTTCCTCACCGTCGTGATACGCGATGCCATCGAACGCAGCGGGGCCGATGCCGCACGGGTGTATCTCAGTGGGTTTTCCAACGGTGCGGGCATGACCTTCCGCTTCGCCGCCGAGCGTGCGGAACTCCTCGCCGGGATCGCACCCGTGGCCGGGCTGTGCTGGGCGAACCATGCGAAACCATCGCGGCCCGTTCCGACAATTTACCTCATCGGCGATGCCGATCCGCTCGTACCGCTGCGGGGCGGTGCCGTCCGCGTGCCATGGGGAAACCGCCTGATTACTCGCCCGCCCGCAACGCTCGAACACTGGGCCATCGCCAACGGTTGCGACGCGATTCCGACGGATATTCCAGGCGATCCGTCGACAATCGAAACCTATTCGCACCCGGCGCAGGTGCCGTTTCAGTCGGTGATTATCGCGGGCCAAGGCCACCACTGGCCCGGCGGCAAAGGGCAACTGAACCCGCGCATCGGCGGTGCCATCGCAGAAAACGCCCTCGATGCAAACCGAATGATCTGGGATTTCTTCGAGTCAATCGGGTAGCCGCGCAGGCATGGTTCAAAACGAGGTATTTTTGAGTAACAGGGCGTCCTTCGTTCTTCATTCTCCGGTAGCCGCAGGTCTTTAGCCTGCGCGGGGGCAAATCCCGAAAAAACCAGTCGTGGCGAGTCTTCGAGACGCGACGCGATCCACCACAATTCGTTCATTCTGGGCGCAGGAACCGTCGTGTTTTGAAGACTCACCACGACCCTCCGTTGTTGACGGTGGAAGTCACGCAGGCTGAAGACCTGCGGCTACCAGAATAGGAAAGAAACGATAACGCTACCCAGGTTTGAATCATGCCGCCGCGCACGTTAAAAACGTGCCACGTAAACTGACTTATAAGGGTATCGGATGTGGACCGCCCGGAGCGAAGAATTGGCCGATGCCCGTGGTCTGCGGTTCACCGTTGCTCTCGACTCACGCTCGGCGACGGTCGCAGACGTACTCCGCGGCTGGGAAGGCGACGCGGGCTTCCGGTCGCTGTTCAACGCGCTGCTGGCCGACGCCCCGTTCGTTGCATTCCGTTGGGAGACTCCGTCGGTGACTGACGCGACGGTGTCGCAACCGTTCGAGTTCGTGCTGCTGGACAGCCCCGACTTGGCCCGGCATCCCGAGCCGAAGGCATTCGCCGATTACTTCGCGGGTGCCGAAGCGGACGTCGCCGTCTTCCCGAACCTGGGCGGGGATGCGATCATGGTCGTGCCTTGCCCGATCGCGGATTCGACGGCCTACGGGCACCTAGCCTCGTTCGTCCGGCACGCTCCAGAGGTTCAGCGTGACGCCCTTTGGCGGTCGGTCGGGGAGGCCATGGCGCGGCGGATCGGGGCCAAACCGGTTTGGCTCAGTACCGCAGGGGCCGGAGTCTCGTGGCTGCATGTGCGTCTCGACGACCGGCCCAAATATTATGGATTTGGTCCATATAAACAAAAGCGAGGTTAACAGGAGTTCCGCCTGCAGTTTTGCAGGAAATAACCGCCGAAACTTTGATTCCAGCGAGGATTGGAGCCATCGAAATCGGACGTAAGTCGTTGGTGGGTTAGGTTGGTTCCGAAATTCGGGCATGAGTCCAGGGATGGGTGGGTGGGTATACGGTGGAATCAATGAAGACGGACTCCAACTACTACATAACTAAGGAGTACGAACTGATGGGCGAGGGGTTCGCGGAAGTCCACGTCGCACCTCCATACGGGCATTCGACTGTCTGCGCGGCGTTGCCGGACGGCGCGGCATCAGTCGGTTCGCCACGGGAACTCGTCGATTTATTGCGTTGTATCGCGGCTGAATGCCCTCGGTCGGTTATTGCCGCTGTTGTGCGGGCGGATGGGGATCAACTCTCCGTGGGGTTGGGCAGGACGACGAGTTTCCTTACCTACATCCCGTTGGACAACGACCCTCCCTATTTCAGCGTGGTCGGGACGGAGACAGACGGCGAAGTGTGCTTCGACTACGCCGGGGAGCCGAGTTTCTACCCAGCCCGCAACACGGTGCCATTCGAGGTCGCGCTGGATGTGGCTTGCCGATTCGCCCAATCGAGTGGCTTGCCTCTCCCGGACTTGGTAGCGTGGGAGGTGACGTGAGGCGCTCAAACGGTTCAACTTGAATCGGCAAGAGGTTTACGATGAGTGAAGGCTCTGAAGGCCGGGATACTGGCGACTATTTGTAGGAGTCGCAGACGCTCACTCTGTACCAGTTCGAGGGCGTGTTTCAGTTGCGGATACACTACGGGCGGGAAACGTTCCGCAACCCGATTGAGGCGAACCGCAAGCCCTGCCGGCATTGCAACGCGGTTAAGGGCCAACTCCACGAGCCGCTGTGCGACTACGAGGAGTGCCCGTTCTGCGAAGGGCAGGTCATGTCCTGCGACTGCGGCATTTTCACCGAGAACGCGGTCGCTCCTCGTACGCCAATATCGTAAGTCAGCGGGTAAGAACGGGAGTCTCGCGCAATGTCGATCGTGTTGTTTTTGCCGCATTTGGATGTCAGCGGTGGGCTGGGTGTGCATTGCCGGATGCTTTTGACGGCATTGCAAGAAGTCGAATCGCCGCATCGGTTCACGGTGGTCAGCCCGGCCTCGCCGCAACAATTGTTTCCGACGACGGCACTCGAGCCGTGGGACCGAGGAACGCAGTTCGAATATCGCGAGTTGGACATCCCGTTAGGGTTTAGCCTGGCGAACGCCCTCGACCCGATTCTCGGTGGGATCGTTGCTGAGGTGAAACCGGACTTGCTGTACTGCTCGTACTACACCGGAATGCGGAATCCGGGTTGCCCGCAAGTCGTGAGCTTTCACGATGCGGGCTTCTTGGAGAATCCCGAAGGCTTCGGGGCGACGGCTGCGATTCGCCACCAGACGCTCGAAACAATTCGCCCCGCCATCTCGCTCATTCACTGCATCTCGCACGATGCCCGCGATCGTATCTGCCGCCATCTGCCGTGGGAACCCGCGAAAACGGCCGTCGTCTGGCACGCACTGCCCGATTCGGTGGAAATTCTCGCGGCCGCAAAGGCACTTCGTCCGGAGTCGATTCGGCTCGGTTCGCAGTCGGCGGCGGAGAGTTCGCCGTATTTCTTCCTGCCCGTCGGGGCCGCGACTGGCTTCAACCGCGTTCGCAAGAATGTCCCGAACGCCATCCGCGGCTTCCGGATGTTGCCACCCGGAACCGCCAAACTCATCATCGCGGGCACGGCGCAACTCACGGAAACGGTGCTGAACGAATTACTCTCGCCGACCGAACGCGGGTACATTCTCGACGAGTGTTGGCATTCGACCGATGGCCGGATCGTCATCGTGCCGACGCTCGAACGCTTGGAGTTCCTCGCCGCGATGCACCATGCTACGGCAGTCATTTACTCGAGCCGCTACGAGGGGTTCGGTTTGCCCACGCTCGAGGCGATGGCACTCGATGTGCCGTTGATTGCGAGCCGAGCGACGAGCATTCCCGAAATCGTCGGCGACGCGGGGCTGCTCGTTGAACCCGACGATGTCGGTGCATTTCGCGACGCGATGCTGCGAGTGTTAAACGAACCGGCATTTTGCAAAACCCTCGTGGAACGCGGTCGGGAACGGGTTGTGCAATTCACGATGCAATCGTTGGGAACGGGAATGCTCGACTGTTGGAATCGCGCGATTTTGGTCGAGTAAATCCGCAGACAGGATTAATAGGATAGGATTTGAAGGATTGAAAGAAAGATCTGATCGCGTTCTCCAAATCCTGTTTCATCCTGCAAATCCTGTCAAAATCTCAGCAACTGACAAGATTAACAGGATTTGAAGGATTGAAAGAAAGATCTGATCGCGTTCTCCAAATCCTGTTTCATCCTGCAAATCCTGTCTAAATCTCGGCAGATTCTGTCGAGACTTCCGCGTTGACGGCGAATCGACGAGAATGTTACGCTTCCCGTCGATGCGATTTTGCCATCTGCGAGAAGTTTCCATGCGATTGACGACGGAAAACCGAATGACGGTGCCTGCGGTGGTGGAACTGCCCGTGGCCGCGGTGGAAACGGCTCCTTCAAAATGGTGGCCGAGTGGCCGCGTCGTCGTGGCGATCTGCTTGTTGATCGGTTTCGCGTTCCGCGTTGGCGTCTACGTTCGCGATTCTTCGCTCTGGATCGACGAAGCGATGCTTGCGCTCAATGTCGTGAATCGCAGCCCCGCGGAACTGATGAAACCGCTCGATTGGAACCAAGGCGCACCGCTCGGTTTTCTGATGGCATCGAAAGCGGCCATCGCGATCCTCGGCGACAACGAACGTGCCATGCGAACGATCCCGTTTCTCGCATCGCTCGTCGGCCTGTGGATCTTCCCCGCATTCGCTTATCGAGCGATGCCAATTCCCGTCGCGCGGCTGGCCACGATATTGTTCGCACTCTCGCCGAATTTAATCGGTTACGCGGCCGAGTTCAAACAGTACGAACTCGATGCCACAATCGCGGTCGGACTTCTCGCGCTCGGGCTGCCGATGGTGAACGGATCGCGTGCCGCGTGGCGTTCGATTGCACTCGCATTCGTCGGCGCGATGGCCGTTTGGTGTTCGCACCCGGCCGCGTTCGTTCTCGGTGGCGTGGGCCTCGCGATACTCGCCGATGCGATCGCTCGCCGCGACTGGCGTGCGACGTGGATACGTCTCATCGTCGTCGGCTGCTGGCTCGCCAGTTTTGCCGCATGTTACCTCGTGTTCTTGCGGCATCTCGGTCTGAATGCGTACTTGCTCGATTACTGGGCGGGTACGTTCCTGCCACTGCCGCCCACGCGGCCCGGCGACCTCGCGTGGATCGTCCACCACTACTTCGTATTCTTCGACAACCCGTGCGGTATGAATGGCGAGTTCGGCCTCTCGGGTTTCGCTGGCATCGGCTTCCTCGTCGGCTGCCTCTCGCTTGCGAAAACCAACTGGCGGTTGCTGATCGCGCTTCTCACGCCTTTGTTACTCGCACTGTTGGCGTCGGGTTTGAAGAAATATCCGTTCGCGGGGCGGCTCATGTTGTTTGCGGTTCCGCTCGCCATCGTCGGCATGGCGTTCGGGCTGAACCTGATTTCCGAACAGGTCGGCAAGGCGGTTGCCGGTGGCCGTTGGCTCATCCTCACCATCGCGTTTATCGGGCCGATCTCCGAATGCAATCAGCTCGCGAAACGTCCGATTCATGCCGAAAATACCCGCGAAGCGATCGCAGCCGTCCATGCCGCATGGCAGCCCGGCGACCGCATTTACGTCTTTTACGGTGCGGTGCCCGCGTTTGAATACTATCGTTCGCGGTACCCGATTCCTGTCGATAAGGCGGTGATTGGCGTCGAGAATCGCGGGAAGGACCATCGGCAATTCCGCGAAGAATTGAGCGTGTTACGCGGGCAAAAACGCGTCTGGATACTGATGGCCCATCGGCAAACGCACGAGGAAGCCGCCATTCGCGCGTACCTCGATGGCTTTGGCAAAGGCGAGATCATCCTGCGCGGCACCGACGCCGTCGCCATGCTTTACGATCTCTCGTAACTACTCGATGAGCTTCTTGCGTCGCAGCGTGTGGTGATAATGTTGTGCGAAGCGGTGCGATTCGTCGCGGACGTATTGCAACAATCGTAGGGCCGCCGAGTGGCGGCTGAGCTTGATCGACTCGGATTCGCCGGGGCGGAAAATCTCTTCCTCTTGCTTCGCCAACGAGATCACCGTAGGCGGTTCGATACCGAGCGCACGGAACGCATCCATCGCCGCGTTCAGATGGCCTTTGCCGCCGTCGATGAGCAAAATATCGGGGAACACGGCATCGTCGTCGTGGAGCCGTTTGAACCGGCGGAACACGACTTCCCGCATCGAAGCGAAGTCGTCGACGCCTTCGACCGTTTTAATTTTGAACTTGCGATACCCCTGCTTGAACGGCAAACCATCGAGGAAGGAAACCAGCGAAGCGACCGTATCTTGCCCGCTGAGGTGCGCGATGTCGAACCCTTCGATACTCCGCGGGACCGTCGCCAACCCGAGCACTTTCCGCAACCCGCGTAGCCCCTTCTTCGGGTCGATCGCGAACACTTCCGGCTGCACATCTTTGTCGACATCGCCGCGGAGTTCGAGCTTGTTGAGTGCGGCAATTTCATCGCGAATGCGAGCGGCTTTCTCGAACTGCATCGCGACGCTCGCCTCTTTCATCTGCCCTTCCATTTCGCGAATCAGCTTCCCGCGTTTGCCTTCCAAGATGAGGATCAACTTGCGGATCTGCTTGCGATAATCTTCCTTCGAGACGCGGAAGTTACACGGTGCGGTGCATTGCCGAATGCTGTGCAACAGGCACGGGCGGAACCAACGCCACCGGTCTTCGGTGGAGACGATATCGAGCGAACAGGTGCGGAATTGCAACACGCGCTGAAGCACTTGGATTGCCGCACGCAAACTCCGCGCGCTCGTGAACGGGCCGTATAGTTTCACACCCTTACTGCGTGGCGTGCGGGTGAATTCGACGCGCGGGAACTCCTCGCGAATGCGAATCTGCAAGTACGGAAACGATTTGTCGTCTTTGAGATCTTTGTTGAAGCGCGGGCGAATGTCCTTGACGAGCCGGGCTTCTTTGAGCAGGGCATCGACCTCGGTTGCGCACGGGATAAATTCGACGTCGACGATGTGCTTCACCAACTCGCTGGTCCGCGGGTTCTCGACCGCTTCTTTGGTGAAGTAGTGCCCGGCCCGGCTCCGTAGGTTCTTCGCTTTCCCCACGTAAATCACCGCCCCGCGATCGTCCTTCATGAGGTACACGCCGGGCGTCGTCGGGAAAGTTTTCACCTTGTCCGCCGGTCCGGGGCGCGGATCGGGCGTCTGTTCGCTCACGGGCGGCGGGGCAAAATCGTCGTCGGGCATAGTGGCTCTCACTCCTGAGCGGGCGTTTCGCACATTGTACCCCGCGCTGCGTCGCAAACGTCAACTGGCGAACCGGCCGTCGGTCTCTGGATGATAGGGACGCAGCCACTGCAATAGCTCGATCCGGTTGCCGTCGGGGTCGCGAATGAAGAACCGGTCCGCCGCCGCGATCTTCACGGTTTCGTCGATCTTCAACCCGTTTGCGACTAATTCCGTACGCGCGCTTTCGGCATTTTCCACGTGCAAACAGAAGTGGCGCGGGCTGATCGCATCGGGTTTGTCCTTCAAAAGCAGGTGCAAATAGCTACCGCCGATGTTGTACCAGACCGCGACGAAGTCGAACTCGGCAGGCGGGGCGATCTCGCGCAGGCCGAGAAGTTCGCCATAAAACTGCCGCGAACGGGCGACATCGGTAATTAAAACCGAACAATGATCGATGTGCGTGAAGCGAATAGCAGTCATGGTGCCTCGTCGGGTAGAAGTCTCGGCAGGTAGTTACGATACGCCATACTCAACTGCGAACCAGAACATGATGCCGCTGCTCCGCCTGAAAACGACCGAGTGCCGCGTGGGTATCGTCGGCCAGTACAACGCGGGTAAAACCGTGTTGCTGACGTCGCTGATCAACCACCTGCAAGACCACGACCCCGAACGCTTCGCGCTCGGTTCCCTGAACACGCGGATTCGCAAGTTCGAGAAATTGCCGTGCGATCCGGGTTGGGCCGAGTTCCCGTTTGCCAAGCATCGCGACTCGCTCGTTCACGCCGGAAGTTGGCCCGAAAAAACCAGCGACCGCTACCAGTACACTTGCCGCTTCGAGCGCAGCGACTGGAACTTCAGCGATGTCGTACTGAAGCTGTTCGACCTACCTGGCGAGCGCGTCGCCGATGCCGCGATGCTCGGCCGCAGTTACGCCGACTGGTCCGATCACACCTTGCACCACTTGCAAAGCGACACGCCGTACCGCGAGCAATGTCTGCCGTTCCTGCAAGCGATATTGCAACGGGATGCGACCGAAATCGAGCTAGTCGACAGTTACAAGCTCGCGCTCGCGAATCTGATCCTTTCGTACAAACCGCTGATTTCGCCTTCGACCTTCTTACTCGATAAAACCGGCAACAAGGCACGACCAGCGGATGCGGCGACACTGGCGAAAGGACGTATCTGCGGCCTCGATGCCTCGCGGCAGTTCACGCCGCTGCCACCCGCGTTGCGCGAGACGCCGACGGGGAAATTGTTTGCGTTGCATTACGACGAGTACCGCACCGAGATCGTCGAACATTTCCTTAACGCACTGCGTTCGTGCCATGCCCTGATCGTGATGCTCGACATCCCGATGTTGCTCGCGGGTGGCGTGGGAATGTACGACGATAACCGCCAAATGGTACACGATTTGTTCCGCGTACTCGAACCCGGCGAAAGCCTGATTGGCACGAGCGTTCGGCACCTCTCGAAGTTATTTTTACCGCGCGAAATGCGGCCATCGTGGATCACACGCGTGGCATTCGTCGCGCCGAAACTCGACTTGATCCACCCCGGCGATCGCGACCGCGCACTGCACCTCTTACGGCGAATGGTGGGCAAAGTCGCCGCTGACCGCGATGGCATGAGCCACGAATTCTTCCCGTGTTCCGCAGTCGTTTCCACAAAACCCGACGAAAAATCGCTGATCGGTGTACCACTGCGTGATGCATCCGGAAAGAAAATCGCACCCGGCGCCGAACAACGCTTCACACCCTCGACCGTGCCGACGGATTGGCCGCGAAGTTGGGAACCCGGCGAGTACGCCTTCCCCGAAGTCTACCCCGTCGTCCCCCGCCGAAAGGACTGCCCGCCCGAACAAATCAACCTCGACCGCGTGTTGACGTTCGTGCTGGGTTAGAAATGTCCGATACTGGATTTACCCAAGTCGCGTATCAAATCCTCATCTTGCGGCAGATAAGTGATAGAGGGAGAAACATGCCAACCCGCACGATCGATCATCTTCGTAGGGCGGTGCTGTTGCGCGATGGGGCAGGGTTGAGCGACGGCGAATTGCTCGGCTGCTTCATCGAACATCGCGACGAAGCGGCACTCGCCGCGCTCGTACAGCGTCACGGCCCGATGGTCTGGGGCACGTGCCTCCGCCTACTGAATCACCACGATTCCGAAGACGCTTTCCAGGCCACGTTCATCGTTCTCGTCCGCAAGGCGGCGTCCATTACGCCGAGGGAGATGGTGGGGAATTGGTTGTACGGCGTCGCGCACCGGACGGCGTTACAGGCCAAGAGAACCGTTGCCAGACGGAGGGCGAGGGAAGTCCAGATGACGGTGTTGCCCGATGCCGAAGCTGTGCCACAAGACAAATGGCTCGATGTGCAACCCTTGTTGGATGAGGAGTTGAGCCGGTTGCCGGACAATTACCGGGCCGCGATTGTCCTGTGCGATCTGGAGGGCCGAACCCGGAAGGAAGTCGCCCGCCAACTCGGTTGCCCCGAAGGGACCGTGGCGGGGCGGTTGGCTCGAGCGCGGACGATGCTGGCGAAGCGGCTCGCCCAGCGGGGTGTCACTTTGTCGGGTGGGGCGTTGGCGACGGTGATGGCGCAGAACGTGGCATCGGCGGTCGTGCCGGTCGCGGTGGTGTCGAATACGATCGGTGCCGCAGCGAGTGTTGCGGCGGGGAAGGTGGCGGCTGCGGGAGTCATTTCCCTCAAGGTCGCCGCTTTGACAGAAGGGGTCATAAAAACCATGTTGATGAGCAAACTGAAAATCCTGGCCGTCCTGATGGTGACACTGTGCGTACTCGGCATCGGCGCAGGCGTCCTCACCCATCGCACAGTGTCTGCCGGACCACAAGAGGCGACGAAGGAACCTGCTGCGAAGACGGAGGTCAAGGCACCTGTGCCCAAGGTTAAGCCCAAAGAAGACAAGGAACTGCTCCAAGGAACTTGGCACGTCGTCGAGGTCGCAGTCGGCGGCAAGCATCAGGCGAACGACACGAGCAAGGATCAAATTTGGGACTTCAATGGCGACAAGATCGTCATTCACTATGCCGATGGCGGCAGTCTGGAAATGAAGTACCAGATAGACCCGAAACAAAAGCCCAAAGCCATCGATCTGTCCCCCACGGACGAACGAGAAAAAGGTTACATCTACAAGGGGATCTACGAACGCGACGGCGATCGGTTGAAACTCTACTACAGCCGGAACGTCGCACCCGGCGCGGAACGTCCGACGCAATTCGAGCCGCAGGGTGAAGACCGGGGCATGAGGTCTTTCGTCTTGAAACGAGCACCGGCAGCGCCGCAAAAAGGCGAGACGCTCGCACCGGCCATTGAGGCGAAACTGAAGTGGGGCGAACCGGTCGACGGGCTGCGGGCAGCGATCGCCATCCGCCTCGCACCGGGTCGAGCGAAGACCGACAAGCCGGATCTCTATATGGCGTTGCAAAACGTGTCGAAAGAGCCGCTCCGAATCAGCGACGCCGACGTGCCGGCGGATGTCAACCTCCGGATGCTCCGCATCCGGAAAGACGGCAGAATCCTCTACGGATTGGGCGCGCGTGTCCCGGGCTTGGGGGAGCGATTGCTCCAGCCCCGCGAGGTGACCTTCCTCCCCATGTTCGACCCGGACACCAAACTCGATGTACCCACTCCGAACGGGGACACGATCGGGTCGGACCACGCCGGGGAAGCTCTCAAGGATGCCCGTATGACCTTCACCGGTGAGCTGACGATCGATAAAGCACCGGCGAAAGCGTGGAAGGGAAAGCTGGTCACAGGCGAGTCGAGCGGTGCGGCGGCGGAAATCAAAGCCGATGCGTCCAAGCCGGAGTTGGAGAAGCAGACCTTCACCGCGTGGGGCAAGGAGGTCGGCGGGCTGCAAGCCGGCTTGGGTTTCCCCGTCGGGCAGAAGCGGATCTACAGTCACGGCGAGACGGTCAAGCTCATCGTCCGGATCCGCAACGTCGGCAAGGAGGCGGTGAAATTTCAGTATCTCCGCGAGTACTTCATCGAGACCCCGCCCGCCGTGACGAATGGCGAGGGCAAGTCGATCCCCCTCGGACTAACCGACGTTTCTGGGGTAATTCACCTCCCAGTGGACGTGAACTTGGCACCACAGAAGGAAATCGAGCTGACAGGTTCTCAACCCTTTTACGAATTGAAGCTCGAACTCAAACCAGCAAGCCTCTATGGGAAGGGAAAGTTTCAGATCCAGTACGAGCGGGTTTTTGGAAACACTGGCGCGGGGCAAATCAAACCAGACCCCGCGCTGAGCATGCTCGCCACTGGAAAGCTCGACCTCGAAATCGAGGCGGAACCGCCCGTCGCACCTGGGGTGAAAGTGCCGCCGGTGTCGGTCAAAATCGATCCCGCCGCACTGCCTGAAATCCACGGCACCCAAACGGAGATGCGGTTATTGGCGACGGCCAAAGGCTTCTGCGTGGCGATGCGGAACCACCACCGCGACAAGAACGCCAACGCCCTGCGGAAATACATCGACCCGGCTTATCTCAAGAAGCACGACTTGATGGATCGCGATTTGATAGTGCCGATGCTGGCGGTGGGTGACCTTTGGAACATCGATGTTGCCGACGACGGGCGAACGATCCTTTGCATCCTGCAAACCGAAGTGAACGCCCGAGAGCGGATCAATGAGATTCTCTTACTTCGGGTGTCCGACACCGAAGGGAAGGGAGGCGAACGCTACTTGCTACCGCCGAACGCGCCCGACCCCAAGACCGGGGCCTTCACGCCATGGATCCTGCGGACGAGAAATTACGCGCCCGCAGAGACTGGGAAGAAATGACGGGGACTAAGGCAGGTAAACGAAGGCGTTCGTGTTGAACATGGCGAGGCTGAAATCGGCGAGGGCGGCTTCGCCGTTCGATGCGACGAACGCTTTCGCGACTGCCAGCTCGGTGTCAGTCGGGTTCCTCGCGAGGCAGCGGCGGTAGATGCTTTTGACCCAATCGTCGGGTGTCGATTTCGGCACGGCCATCACGCTCTTCGCGAGTTTGCGGCTTTGATCTTAGGTGAATGGGCCGTTCATGAGGATGAGCGCTTGCGGGGCGAACGTGCTGACGCCGCGACCGTTGCAGGGCGTGAGCGAGTCGTCGATTTTGTTCCGAAGCCCGGCGCGACGATGCCGGCGCGATACGTGAGTGGGTTGTATCCGCTGGAGGAGATGGTCCGCTAATGCGGAAGCAAG
>JAYSKW010000058.1:0-2199 GCA_043726085.1 Limnoglobus sp. | reverse complement strand
ATTCTGTAAGGTCGTTGCCGCTACCCTTACTTTCGTCAAACTGCGACTGCACGGTATAGCCGCCCTGCCAACGCCAACTGGATTAACCGGCGCGACCGGTAGTAGAACCCACACAGATTACGCAACCGGCACAGTCGGCACTCCCAACCGATTCCCAATCGCTATTTACTCTTCAGCGATGGCAACTTCAACATCGAGGCATCGGTCATGTTGTCGACGATCGTTTCGATGGCGTGAAAAGCCGATTCGCCGATGCCTTTCTGGTAAATCGGCGGGTAGATTTCGTGCCGGACCGACATGAACGCACGAACGACGAGCGGGTCGAATTGCCTACCGCTCTCCGAGTTGAAGACGTTGTCGATCTCATGCGGTGCGCGTGCCGAGCGATACCGCCGCGGCGACATCATCGCATCGCAGGCGTCCGCCACCGCAAGCACCCGACCTAATAGCGGGATGTTCTCGCCCATCAAACGATCCGGGTAGCCCCGACCGTCGAACGCTTCGTGGTGATGGCGAACCGCAGGACGCAGACGGTCGAACGGCTTGATACTCGCTACGATTCGTTCGCCGATGATCGGGTGTTGGCGCACTTCGGTCATCTCTTCGGGCGTGAGTTTCCCCGGCCGTTGCAAAATATCATCGCTCAGGCCGATCTTGCCGACATCGTGTAGCAACCCGGCGAGGTAAACGTCACCTTGCAGGTTCGCGGGCAGGTTCATTTGCTTGACGAGCAGCACCGCAATACGTGCGACCCGCTCGCTGTGCCCGGCGGTGTACGGGTCTTTCGCATCGATGATCGTCGTTAAACAATGCAGCAAGCCGTTGAGAAGTTGCTTCGTCCCCGCCTGCGACTGCACCCGTTGGGCATGAAGCATTTTCAGTGCGAGGCTGACCGCTTTCGCATCGCCGGTCTCAAAGCGGAGCGACGCATCGTAACCGAGTACGATAATGCAGCCCGTCGTCCGCAAACCGCAGGCCACGATCGCCGAGTCGGGGTTACCATCGACCGGGTTCACGATGGGATTCACCCAGCGCATCGTCTCGCGATCCGGGTCCATTCGGGCGATCAGTTCGCGAGCAATCGCGGCCCCACGTTCGGGGGAAACTTCGCGTTCGCCCGTGAAACCCGATGCTTTCCCGCTCGATTTCGAGTACCAGAAGCCAACCTCCGCACCGACAGCCATTCGCGCGGCATCCACGGCGGCGGTGATCGATTGCCCCGTGCTGATCGACATGCTGAGTTGTTGCAGTAAATTTTCGAGTGAGAGCCACGGATCGCGAAACGAATGCGGAACCGCCGCCGCACCGAGCGGGTCGGAATCTGGAAATGACGAGCGGCTATTCGACATAAAAACTCTCCGAAAAGCGGTGGGCTACCAGCATAGTATCTCATAAACCGCAACGTGGCCTTCAATGGCGTCGGATTCAATTCGTGATTGCTGTTGCGAATGGGTGACGTCTACGCGCTCCGCTCCGCATAGCCTCCGCGTCGCGGCTAATTCTCGACTATCGATAATTCTCGACCAGCGGTTTTGCGTTCGCGTCGAGTATCTGGAAGTGGTGGATGCCGGACTTTCGCTCGTCGATGTGTTTCCAGACGATCTTTTTATCGCGAGTGATTTCGGTCAGTTTCACTTGGCCAGTGGTGGCGTGATGGCTGGTGATGACGGTGTTGCCGTTGGCCAAGCGTTGCACGCCGCAGGCGTCGTTGATCGGCTTGCCTTCGAGGTCGTCGTTGGTGACGCGCCAAACTTCCTTGCCCGCCGCATCGACTTCAATCACGAGGTTGCCGAGCGTGCAACCGATAAGCGTGTGGCCATCGGGCAGGCGAATCGCGGTGAACGGCATGTGCGGCGTTTTGACTTCCCAGACGATTTTGCCCGCCGGGTCGTATTCCCGCACGACGCGATCGAGCAGTTGCGGAACGAGGTAGTTTCCGTTCTCGAGTTTGCGTGCCATTCGAGTCTGAAGGTGATGGTCTTTCGTCTGCGCTTGCAATGGCACTTCGGCGACGATGATTTTCTTGCGGTCGACTTCGATCAGTCGCGGTTTGTTGCCCGCTTCGGTGAGCAGCACGATGCCGTTCGGTAACGGTTGAACGGTATTCACTTCGCTCTGCGTACCCTCGAACACGAACACGACCGAGCCTTTGCGATTGACTTCGACGACGGCTCCATTGGAATACCGTTTGCCTTTGCC
>JAYSKW010000057.1:0-6485 GCA_043726085.1 Limnoglobus sp. | reverse complement strand
CGCGATGACGACTCGCGACGGCGCACCAAAGCCGGCCGCCGGGGAAGTGGGGGCGGGGAAGTTTCCCTCGGTAAAGAGTGTAGTGATCGGGATCGGTGTGGTCGCGGGGACCGACCGATCTTCCAATTGTTCGATACGCGGCGTGAAAGCCTTCATCGGTGAGGCTTTCGCGGGCGTGGAACGGTACCGACGGGCGAACCGGAAGGGGGACATTCGCATCTCTCCAACGGCAACGTGGCGGCCCGGCGCAACGTGCCGGGTACTATAACGACGGTACAGAGTATCTATTGGATCGGTTTCAAAAAAAATCTTCTACGCCGAGACTTCCGAATTTGCTCATCCCATCCATTTTCGCGACGGACGCGACGCGCGAACCGTTCCTTTACGAATAGCAGGTCGCAGCGTTACAATCGATTATCGCAGTTGCGACGAGCGAAGGCAGGATAATCGACCGATCGGTGGCAGGAGGGCTTCGGGGTGGACGAAACGAACCGAGACGGGTGGCCGATCGCGGTGGGGCTTGCGTACCCAGTCGTCGCCTTTGGGGTGCTGCTCGGGTGCGGTGGCGCGATGGGGCCGCTGGCGTTTCACCCGCTCGCCGTCCCGCGAAAATTTATCGGTTTTAAGATGAAGCAAACAAACGATCTGCGTCGCGAGAAGACCATCGAGACTCAAATCCGCTTGATTTTTCAGTCCGCATAAATGATACTTTTAACAGACCAGACATCTGGTTTCAGCACTTTTCGGGTCACGCCGAGTTGCGACGCACGGTAGGCAACAGACATTGTTTGTTGGCTGCGTCTGTTGGGAACAGAAGTCTTATTTCGTGCCGATGTTTGCGTTATTGGTTTTTGTCAGAAAACCGAATCAGACGCAGGCTAAACACGAACGAAATACCTGACACCGCAAAAAACATTCAACCTTGCGTTTTTACCACGCGGGGTTGTTTGCTATGTATCGCCGCAACTCCTTTAACCATCTCTTACCCATGCCTCGGCTGTACGTTTATCATCCGCCTTTGGCACTGTTGCTGTTAGGGTTGCCACAGAAAGGCAGAAGTTTATTCCTTAGCGCGATTGCGGAACTCGACTGCCTTCTCTGCGAGTCTCGCACGTTGATCCGGTGTATGGGCGGTCGTTGCGAGGCGTTCGTACTCGCTCGCACCGTAGTCGATTGCATCTCGCTGGGCCGATGACTTGGACCCTGCCTCCAGTCGGTCGAGAGGGAATAGTCCGTCGAGTGCTTTCTCTTGGGCATCGAGGTCCGGTGACGGCTTCCAGATGACGCGGTTGACCTTCTCCCAGGATTTTATCTCCACCAGTTCGTATCCAGGTCGATACACCCGCAGGGCGAGTGAGTGGCTCGTATGCGTGAAGTAATTTAAGGCGATCCCGATCACCACGAAACCATAGCTCGCCGAGGGCTTGACTTGGGCGGGAGCCTCATCAGTATTGCTCACCGGCAGCTCGGTGAACCGCTCGTACACTGGACCGTCGAAGACGCTCATATCGGCTGTTGGCTTGTTGATGTCCACCCGGAAAACGCGAACTTCGCCGCGGCGAGCATCGAGTTTGACCGCAGGCGTGTAGTCGAGAGTGGGGTAAGCACAGTACGGCAGGAGGCAGCCTGTGAGGGACGAGAGGCAGAGTAAGCAGGTCACCAGTCGCGTCGTTCTTCGCATCAGTCCTGGTCCTTTGGCTCGGCTCCTTATTGTCAACGGTCACGGTCTTGCCGATACCTCCACTGGCGGACACGGTCAAGACCTCATGGCTGAAACCGATTTTTGCGATCACTTTCCGTCAGTTCACGCTGGTAATCTTCCCGATTCGGCGCACCTCCGTTCGTCGGCGCATAAAATGATTGCGAACGATCCACGGGCGACCGATAGGGAGATCGCAGGCGTGACGACCGAAGCCTTACCGCCGACTGAACGGGATCGCGCCCGCATTGCGCTCGCCTATCACTTCGTGCGTGTGCAACTGCCGTCGGTGACGATGACGCGCGAGGCATTCGATGCACATCTGTTGCGGACGTTTCGCATTTTTGCAGCGAAAATCGACAAGACTCCTGGTATCACACCCGCGACTTGGACGACGTATCTCGACGGGCTGTACGCGACCGATTGGGCCGTCTGCATCGGTTGCCTCGACGGACAAGAAGCGGCGTGGGAGTTGCTGTTCGCGGCACGAACGGGCCGCAGCGATTGCTTGCTCGTCGATGCACTCCGCGCACGGGCGGTGCGGTTGTATCCGCGAAACGAAGAGAAACAGGAAACCGCCGTCGATGAATTCTGGAGCCACCTCATCGTGGCGGATTCCGAAGGCACGCTGCCGGTGATGGCGCGGTTCGATGGCCAGCGGCCGCTCGCGCCGTGGCTGATCCGCGTGTTCCAGAATTGGCACTTATCGAAGTTGCGACAACACACCGGCATCCAGACCTTGCCCGACGACGACATCGCGATGCCGATCCCGAGCGCGCCGAAGGAAGAAGCCCGTTGGCACGACGCCTTCAACGTGGCGGCCCGCGACTGGCTGTCGCAGGTCTCCGACAGCGAACGGCTGATCCTCGGGTTGCGTTGGCGCTACAAAATGAGCCAACGCGATGTCTCGCACCTCCTCGGCGTCCACGAGGGAACGATCTCGCGGCAGACCGACAAACTCCGCGACAAAGCCCTCGAAGCGATCGGCCAAAAACTCATCGACGACGGCTGGACCGGCGACGACCTGGAACGCTTCGTGCTCACCGAAATCGGCGGCGTCCTCACCGACGACCCGCTGATGTCCGCCGATCACCTCGGCCGACTGCTCGCCGCAAAAGGCAAGTCGATTCCGGGTGGCGTTCCGGTAGAATGATGCCATTCGCCAACGATACCCGAGCGAGGAACACCGGTGTCCACCGACCGCATTAGCGATTACCTGGCTCAGTTTGCACAAACCCGCACGCAGTTGCTCGATCAATTGCGGCGTGTCATCATCGGGCAGAACGATGTCGTCGAACAGATTCTCGCGGCGATTTTTACCCGAGGGCACTGCTTGCTCGTCGGCGTACCGGGGCTGGCGAAGACGCTTATGGTGTCGAGCATCGCGCAGATTCTCGACGTCGGTTTTAAGCGGGTGCAGTTCACCCCGGACCTGATGCCGTCGGATATTACCGGCACGACGGTCCTCGATGAAACGCCCGAAGGCCGACGCGAGTTCCGCTTCATCCAGGGGCCGATCTTCGCGAACATTTTGCTCGCCGACGAAATCAACCGCACGCCACCGAAAACGCAGGCCGCACTCTTACAAGCGATGCAAGAGCGCGAAGTCACGATCGGTTCCGAGACGCACAAACTCCCCGACCCGTTCTTCGTAATTGCCACGCAAAATCCGATCGAGCAAGAAGGCACGTACCCGCTGCCGGAAGCGCAACTCGACCGCTTCATGTTCAACGTGAAAGTCGACTACCCCACGCTCGACGAAGAGAAGCGCATCGTCAGCATGACCGCGAAAGACGAAACGGCGGAACTATCGAAAGTGCTGACGGGCAAGGCGATTTTGAACTTGCAGAAGCTCGTACGCAGCGTGCCCGTCGGCGACTACGTCACCGATTACGTGGTGAAGCTCGTGCGGGCCACGCGGCCGCAAGACCCGACCGCGCCCGACTTCATCAAGCGGATGATCGACTACGGCGCAGGCGTGCGTGCGGGGCAATATCTCGTGCGTGCGGGGCAGGCGTTCGCGGCGATGGACGGCCGATTCAGCGTCGCCATCGACGACATCAAGAAGGCCGCAATCCCCGTGTTACGCCACCGTCTCGCGGCTAACTTCCAAGCGCAGGCCGAGGGAAAATCGAGCGACGACATCGTCGTCGAATTGCTGAAAACCGTCAGCGATCCCGAACCGTCGAAGTACGTTTCCGGTGCGAAGAAGAAGCTGTAAGCCTCTCGTCGAAAGGTTCACTATGTCGGTTCGGCTCTTGCTGGCAACGATCGGTCTCGTCTGTGCGCCGGTCGTTGCGGTGGCGGCGGGACCGGGTGAGAAACTCGAGGTGCCCGCCGTGGCGGCTGCGCCGTTCGCGCTGTTGCTGTTGGCGATTGCCGCACTCCCGCTCGTGGCCGAACATTGGTGGCACCCCAACCGAAACAAGGCAATTGTCACTGCCGTTCTGTGCGTGCCGATTGCAATCTATCTGTTGACGTTACCCAACGGGCCGAAGCACCTGTGGCATGGCATCGAAGAATATCTCTCGTTTATCGCGCTACTCGGTGCGTTGTACGCGATTTCCGGCGGCGTCGTTCTGAGTGGCGACTTACCCGCGAAGCCGACGACGAACATCGCGTTTCTAGCGATTGGTGCGGTGCTCGCCAACATCGTCGGCACCACCGGCGCGAGCATGTTGCTGATTCGGCCGATGTTACGCACGAATCGCGAACGCAAAAACACGAAGCACATTCCTATCTTCTTCATCTTCATCGTCAGCAACTGCGGCGGCCTGCTCACGCCGCTCGGCGACCCGCCGCTATTCCTGGGCTTCTTGAACGGCGTCGATTTCTTCTGGACGATGCAACTCTGGCCGCAATGGCTATTCGTGAATGGATTATTACTCTTCACGTTTCTCATCTGGGATATTCAAGCCTATAGTCGTGAAGCCCCTATTGATATTCGTACAGACGACCGCATCCGGGAACCCGTTTCGATACGCGGCTGGAAATTAAACTTGCCTCTGATGCTCGGCGTGATTGCGGCGGTGTTGGCGAAAAAGTACGTCAAAGAATTTCCCGTTTGCGAGCTGATTATGGTCGCGATGGCGGGGCTGTCCGTATGGCGGACACCGAAGGCGATCCGCGAAGCGAACCGCTTTGCTTGGGGGCCGATTATCGAAGTGGCGGTGTTGTTCGCGGGCATCTTCGTGGCGATGGTGCCCGCATTAGCCCTTCTAAGCAAGCACGGAAACCTGTTCGGCATCACTGAGCCGTGGCAATTCTTCTGGGTGACGGGCATCCTTTCCAGCGGCCTCGACAACGCGCCGACCTATGTGACGATGGGTTCGCTCGCGGTGCAGGTCGGCCCGTGTAAAGACTTCGCGGACCTCGCCGCGTGCCAACCGGCATTGCTCGCCGCCGTCAGTTGCGGCGCGGTCTTCATGGGTGCAATGAGCTACATCGGCAACGGCCCCAACTTCATGGTGAAAGCCATTGCCGAAGAAAGTGGCTACCAAATGCCATCGTTCTTCGGCTACATCGCTTACGCGATATTAATCTTGATGCCCATCATGATCGCGACGACGTGGATTTCGTTTGCGAAGTAAACGCAGGATTCGACATCCTCGCCCTGTACGAATGACTTTAATTGTCGGATTCGGACGCCACTTCTCCTCCAGCGCGTGTGACGAGCTTTCGCAGCGTTCTGGGGTCGATTGTTTCTTTTAGAAACGCCACGTGCCCATCGCAGAACACGGTGTGCGCTCCGCCTGGGTGAAAGCTGAAGATTTCCTCGTTTGGCCCGCAGTTGTTGGTGCCCCACGGGCAAGAGGGCGGGCCGCCGAATGGCGACTTGTTATTGTTAATGCCCTTCGAGATGCCGTACGCACAATCCGGCTCGGCCCAACGGTGAATCTGTCGAAGGCCGCCAATCGGATCCGGGTAAGGCATCGTCATCGTCTCGTTCCGCCCGACATCCTCCCCGATGGCGATTGTGTTGCTCGTTCCGTCAGTGATCGAAAGTACGGATTGCTTACCGAGAATCAGCCCGCCGTCGGCTCGCGTAAACTTGTTCCGGTCTCCGGTCACGGGATCGACGTCTACATAATACACCGGGCCGTAATCGGTACAGCCGTAGCCTTGGGTGTCCGTTGGTAGCGGTCGAAGTGGGTTACTCGGGCAAATGAGCAGGGAGAGTACAGCCTTCGCGGCCGCTTGGTTCCCTGGGGTGGCGTTATAAGCCTTCGTCAGATCGAACTGACGGTAGACGTTCTCTTGCTCCAGGTACGGTAACAAGAGGGTATAGGTGGAGTGCAACTCGAATGCCACCGAGGCTGGGCTTGTAGCGTAGTTCGTGCCTTGGCCACTCGATGGCATAAATCCGTTGGCGCTCTCGGAGTTGTGAAGTCCGAGGCCGAGTTGCCGGAGTTGATTCGAGCATCGCGTTCGTGATGCCGCCTCGCGGACCTTCTGGACGGCGGGCAACAATAGCCCGATCAAAATGGCGATAATCGCGATGACAACGAGCAACTCGATCAGGGTAAATGCAGAGCGACGAGACATGGTAACCTCTGGAAAAATAAGGATGACACCTGCCTTACAGACAAGATGTTATGAAATGCCCACTCGCACGCAACCCGCACTCCGGAAATTCTCGCACGCTACCACCGACTTACGCTCGCTATACTTCACGCGGCAAAGAATGATACTTTTACGAGTTACGCAGTTGGAGGATTTTGGTATTGCGCGAGGCATTGCGATGGGTTACTTTCATCGGCATGAACAATCCCCGCGTCGATGACGA
>JAYSKW010000056.1:0-7994 GCA_043726085.1 Limnoglobus sp. | reverse complement strand
GATCGTCGACGACAATGAAGATTCCGCCGAGACGCTCGCCATGTTATTGACGGCGCTACGACACAAAGTGCTCACGGCGAACGATGGCCCTGCCGCACTCGAAGCGGCCTCGAGTTATTGCCCCGACGTGGTGCTATTGGACATCGGCTTGCCGATGATGGACGGCTACGAAGTCGCCGCGAAAATGCGATTGTCGCCCGCGCACAAGACCACGGTGTTGGTCGCGCTCACCGGCTACGGCCAAGATTCCGACCGACAAAAATCGAAAGACGCAGGCTTCGACCACCACCTCGTCAAGCCCGCCGACTTCGCGAAACTCCAACAGATTCTGGCAGGCGTGTCGGAGAAGATGAAGGCGATTGGAACGAAACGGTGACAGAGCGCGACGAGTATGCTTCCAACATCGTAATCCAGCGAGATCAATCGTGAAGAGCAAAAACTTAGCAAACGACATCGGTCGCTATTTACCCGTCGCGTTCTTTGCCTCGATTCTGATTTTCGCGATCGGATGCGAGAAACAGAATGATGAAGAGAATCGCAAACCACCAAAAGTGGAGTTTCTCGTTTTCTCTGCAAAGTGGTGTGGGGTCTGTCGTGCCGTGCCGAAACTGATCGAAAAGTTGAAGGAATCTCAACCGAATGTACAGTATCGAGAAATCGATGTCGACGAACCCGAAAACAAGGATCTCGTTGAAAAATACTCGCCGCTAGCCATGCCGTACATGTTCGTCGTAATCGACGGCAAGACCGTGAAAACGATCACTGGCCTCTATCCATACGACGACACGATGAAGATGCTCACCGACGCAATCGAAACATTCAACCGAAATCCGCGACGATGAACGATGCGATTCCCCGACAATATGCACTTTGCCGGTTCCGGCTCGAACAGTTACCTGCCGAGTACCACAGCAAATACCCGTTCGCACTCGATGGGGTATATGTATTTCTCGGAGTTATCCCCAACATGCCGGGGCACTGTGTCGTTACCGACCATCGCACGGGCCGGGTTTACTCGGGGTACCACACTGAGAACTTCGTGGAGATACCCGAAGACGGCGCATAGCAATCGCGATTAGACGGAGGTCGAGTCATGGCATTCAGCAAGTTTACGCTCGAAACGGCGCTCAGTACGCTGGGCCTCAGCGTCCGGGAGTCGGAGCTTTTCCCGCAACTGACACCGGCCATCATTCCAGACTGGCTCTCGGGTTGGCGTTCGCGAGGTGGAAAGTTCTAACGTGAAGTAAATGTCACCCCGGGTTCTTCAACGAGGCGACTTCGGGCAAGTCGCTGAGCGCATTCAAACCGAACGCTTCGAGGAACGTTTTGGTCGTGCCGTAGAGTTGTGGGCGGCCCAACGAGTCGTGGCGGCCTGCGATGCGGACCATGCCTTTCTCCATCAACACGCGGATCAGATCTGAACACTGTACACCGCGGATTTTCTCGATCTCGGCACGCATGATCGGCTGTTTGTACGCGATCACCGCGAGCGTTTCCATCGTCGCGGACGTCAACGGTACATCGTGCCCCGTCCGCCGTAGCCGCAATAGCCACGGGTGAATCGCGGCCCGCGTTAGCAACTGATACCCACCTGCGATGTCTTCGATCTGGAACGCGGTGCCGTCGGCATCGTAAAACTTTCGCAGCGTCTCGATCAGCGTGCGGGCCTCGTTGCCATCTTTTAAATCGGCGGCATCGGCGATACGCTTCGAGGTCAGCGGTTCGTCGGCGAGCATCAGCGCGGCTTCGACCCTCGCCAACCGCGCATCGCGACCGTGCGGGTCGCTCGGCGCGCGACTTTCCCGTTCGAGCAGCGGGTAGAAGCGTAACGCCAGCGGCAGCCGGACATTCGTGGGCCGCACGGTGGTTTGTCGTCGAAACTTCGCCAACATCGCAGTTTGCCCTCTCGCATCGCCAATCGGGATACGGTAAGGTACGTGTTAACAGGATCGTGGCCCCACCGTCAACGGACGCTCTCCCGTGCTGTCGTTGTTTACGCAATACCTACCCGAACCGCTCGCGATTGTTCTGACGGCGCTCGTTTGCGCCGGGTTGGTCGTGTCGTTCATGGGCGTGTCGGCACTGATGTTTATTTGGGCCGAACGCAAAATCTCCGCACGAATGCAAGATCGCCTCGGGCCAACGCGAACGGGGAAGTTCGGCCTACTGCAATCGCTCGCCGACGGCATTAAGCTGATTACCAAGGAAGATTTCGCCCCTGATGGTGCGGACCGCGTCCTGTTCCGTGCGGCTCCGTATCTGGCGTTTTGTGCCGCGTTCGCGGGGTTCATCGCGTTGCCGTTCGGTTCGGGCGTGGCGGTGCAAACGCTGTCGATCGGCGCGTTCTTCATGCTCGCGGTGCTATCGAGCGAGGTCTTCGGCGTGATGCTCGCCGGGTATGCCTCCGGCAGCAAGTGGGCATTGTTCGGCGGGATGCGCGAGGCGGCACAGGTGGTCAGCTACGAAGTGCCACGTTCGATCTGCGTGCTCGTGCCGATCTGCATCGCGGGCACGCTGAATTTGACGACGATTGGCCAACAACAAGTCGGCGGGTTCTGGAACTGGTACGTGTTTCACGACCCGTTTACGTTTGTGGCGTTCGTCATTTTCTTCATCGTGTCGACGGCGAGTTGCAAGCGTGCACCGTTCGATTTAGCCGAAGCGGAGAGCGAACTGGTGGCGGGGTTCCACACCGAATATAGCGGTATCCGCTGGTCGTACTTCTTCATGGCGGAGTACGGCAGCATGTTCGCGATGAGCGGCCTCGCGGCGATGCTCTTCCTCGGCGGCTGGCACACTGGCGTGCTGCCCTACGAGCCAACCGTGGCGTTCGGGCCGTGGCTCGGCGTGCCACTGAATGCGTGCGTCGTTATCGGCAAAGGCACGCTGCTCGTGATCGTCATGATGTGGATGCGCTGGTCACTGCCGCGACTGCGAATCGATCAAGTGATGATGACCTGCCTGAAGTACTTTCTGCCAATCAGTTGCGTGCTGCTTCTGGGCGTGTGCGTTTGGCAGTTGTGCGTCCCGAAGGCGATCGGCGACGGCGTAAAGTGGGTACTGGCCGGTGGCACGATTGCCAGCATTCTCGGCGTGACCATTAGCCTGTTTCGGCCCCATCAACATGCGCCCGCCGGGCAGCTACCTGGCGCGTGGGGGAAATGAACGTGAGCCTAAACGCAATCGTGTTCCTGATCGTTGCCACGACCGTGGCCGTGTCGGCGGTGGGCGTGGTCGCCTCGAAAAGCATCGTCCGTTCGGCGGTTTGGCTGTTACTCACGCTCATCGGCATCTCGTTCGTTTACTTTTTGTTGGGTGCGGAGTTTCTCGGTGCGGCGCACCTGATCGTCTACGTCGGCGGCACGCTCGTTCTCGTCGTTTTCGGCGTGATGTTGACGGCCGGCGGGCCGTTTACGACGCTCGCGAATCGCCGCTGGGAATGGGCCGTCAGCGTTGCGGTTGCCACGCTGTTGTTCGGCATTCTCGTGGCGTCGTCGTTGCAACTCGGAGCGAATACGCCTACGCCGACAGGCGATATGCCCGGTACGGGCGCACTCGGGTTGGCGTTCCTCGGCGTGCCCGACCCCGCAAGTAAAGTCGGCACTTCGTACGTGTTGCCGTTCGAGATCGTCTCGGTGCATTTACTAGTCGTGCTCATCGGGGCGGCGTATCTGGCCCGCGCGAAGAAGCGAGCGAAACCTCATGACTGACATCGGCCTGACACCGTTCCTGATACTCGGCGCGTTCCTGTTCGCGTGTGGTGTGCTTTGCATCACGACGAAGCGCAACGCCGTCGGCATCCTGATGGGTGTCGAACTCGTACTGAATGCAGCGAACATTAACTTCGTTGCCTTCGCGCGCTACGTGCCTTCATTTCGCCTCGAAGGGCAGATCTTCGCGCTGATGGTGATCGTGCTGGCTGCGGCGGAGGCGGCTGTGGCGCTCGCCATTATCTTAAACTTCTACAACAATCGCGGCACCGTCGACGTCGACCGAGCCAACGAGCTGAAAGGGTAACCGCGAACCATGCTCGAACTGATCCGCGATGAACCGGGGCGACTGTTCCTGATCGCGACGCTGTTACCGCTGTTGGCGTTTTTCGTACTGCTGATTGCGGGCACGGTCCGGCGGCTGCGCGGCGTCGTTGGCACCAAACCGTCGGCGATCCCCGGCTATTTCGCGGTCGCTGTCATGGCGATGTCAGCGGGTTGTGCGATCGTCGGGCTATCGTGGTTTTTGCAAGAGGCTCACACGTACGCGAACGAGCCGCTGACGCTCGAATCGCGGTGGTCCGAGCGGATCGACTGGGTGCGTATCGGCAGCCTCAAACACGACGCACGGCCCGCACTTTCGCTCGAACTCGGTTACCGCATCGACCACCTTTCCGCGATTATGGTCGCGATGGTCGCCGTCGTGGCGACGCTAATTTTCCTGTTCTCCATCGGATATATGCACGACGAACGCCAACGCGATAATCACGGCCGGCGCGGGCGATTTGGCCGCTTTTTCCTGTATCTGTCGCTGTTCGCGTTCGCGATGCTGAACCTGTTGATTGCCGATAACCTGTTGCAAATCTTCATCGGCTGGGAGTTGGTCGGCGTCTGCTCGTTCTTCCTGATCGGTTTTAATTTTGAACGTGCGTCGGCGTGCACTGCCGCGAACAAGGCGTTCCTTATCAACCGCATCGGCGATGCGGGTTTCCTCGTCTCGCTCGCGGTTACGTTGTCGACGTTTGGCACGTTTTACATTCCAGAACTGATCGAGAAAGCGGCCGCGTTGCCTGCGGATTCGTCGGCACTCTGGTGGATCGGCATGGGGTTGGTGGCAGGCTGTGCGGGTAAGTCCGCACAGATCCCGCTGCACACGTGGCTGCCCGATGCGATGGAAGGGCCGACGCCGGTATCGGCACTGATTCACGCGGCGACACTGGTGGCGGCGGGGGTGTATCTCGTTGGTCGCGCGTTCCCGTTGTTCACGCCCGATGTGCGGATCGTCATTGCGTATATGGGCGCGATCACAATGTTCCTGAGTGCGACGATTGCCGTCGTGCAAACGGACATCAAGCGGGTACTCGCGTTCTCAACGTGTTCGCAACTCGGCTTCATGATGCTCGCGCTCGCGCTCGGCGGTTGGGTCGCGGGGCTGTTGCATTTGCTCACTCATGCGTTCTTCAAGGCACTGTTGTTCCTGTGCGCGGGGAGCGTCATTCACGGGCTGCATCACGAACAAAACTTGTCGAAAATGGGCGGGTTACGGCGGAAAATGCCGATCACCGCTTACGCGATGCTCATCGGCGTATTGGCGATCGCGGGCACGCCGCTACTTTCCGGGTGGTACAGTAAGGACCGCATTTTGGCACACATCATCGGCTCGGCGGTGGCGGGGCATTACGAGCGTCCGCTGCTGCTGTTCTTGCCATTCATCACCGCGGGGCTGACGAGCTTTTACATGTTCCGGCTGTGGTTGCTGGCGTTTGCCGGGAAGCCGCGCGACCCGCATTTGTACGAACGCGCACACGAATCGCCGCGGGTAATGACGGTGCCGCTGGTGCTGCTCGCCGCATTCAGTATCACCGTCGCGTGGGGCTGGCCGCTCTGGGACGCAGAGGCTTCGTACCTCGGCAAACTGCTCCACGCGGGCCAACCGCACACTGTCGAAGTCCAGTTCGCAACGGCGTTTCACCATGCCGAAGCGAACCACTTGCTCGCGGGCGGCTTGGCACTGATGCTCGCGATCACGGGGTTTGCAATCGCGTGGTCGAGGCACAAAGCGGGTACGTTACTCGCCTTCGGTGGGCCACGCTGGCTCGCGAAACTGCTTCAGCACAAATATTATTTCGACGAACTCTACTCACGAATCTTCACGAAGCCGACAATGCGGACCGCGCAAGTCATCAGTGCATTCGACAAGCGGCCGACCGACAAAACCGAGCCGCTGCGGCGGTTCGACTTCCGCACGCTCGATGGCGTGTGGAACGCGATTGCGGATATTTCCGCATTCGGTGGCACGATGCTGCAACGGGTGCAAACCGGCCAACTGCGGCAGTACGTGTTGGCGTTGGGGTTGACGGTCGTGGCCGCGTTGGGGATTCTGTTCGTTCGGACACGATAGTTTTCAGGAAGGACACGCGCCGGATGGACGCCCGCGAACTCGACATGATCTGGCTGTCGGCACTGGTATTCATGCCAGCCGCGTTCGGGTTGTTGCTGCTGATTATCCCTTCGCGATTCCGCGAAGCGCTACGCTGGGTGGCACTCTTCGGTACTGCCATCACGCTCGCGATTTCGCTGTGCGTGTGGGTCGATTATTATCGCGTGCTCGAATTCCATTCGGATCGCACCGAGCGTTCGATGTACCACCCGCAGAGCCGCCTCGACGCGCGCGTGCTTCGCCAACAAACGAACTCCGCCGCACCGGTACCGGGGCCGTTCCTCAGTCACGATCTCGTCGTGATCCGACCGTGGATTCGCGCTTTTGATGTGAATTACAGCCTCGGCGTCGATGGCTTGAATCTTGCGCTCATCATTCTCACGTCGCTCGTGACGATGCTTGCGATCGTGGCGAGCTGGAAAATCGAGAACCAGCTACGCGGCTACCTCATCTTGTTGCTCACACTCGAATCGGGCGTGATTGGCGCGTTCCTGAGCCTCGATCTGTTCCTCTTTTACGTCTTTTACGAAGTCGTGTTGTTGCCGATGTACTTCCTGATCGGCGTTTGGGGCGGTGGGCGACGCAAGTACGCGGCGATCAAGTTCGTCATTTACACGCTCCTCGGCAGCGTCGGTATTCTTGCTGCGATGATCGCACTTTACTCGGTCGATGTCCGCGATTTCGCCGATCAAAACCTCGTGAAACGCGAAGTCTCCGAACGGCGTACCGGCGAGATTCACTCGTTCGATTTGTACACGCTGTCCCGTGCGGGTCGCGCCGCGATGCTCGTTCTGAACGGGCAGGACGAACGCCTGACGGTCGTTGGCGCGAGTACCGATCCGCAAGCGGTGCCGTTGTTCTCGGTGGGGGTCGATCGCGTCGCGGCACTGGCACGATTGAAGGCATCGCCGCTTTGCAACAAGAACTTTCAGTACGCGATCTTCCTGCTGTTGTTCGTCGGATTCGCCGTGAAAGTGCCGATCGTGCCGCTGCATTCGTGGCTACCGGATGCCCACGTCGAAGCCCCGACGCCGATCAGCATGATGCTCGCCGGGGTGCTGCTCAAACTCGGCGGCTACGGTCTGATTCGCTTCGCGTTCCCACTCTGTCCGTGGGCCGCATCCGAACTCGCGTGGTGCGTCGGCCTCATCGGCGCGATTAGTATCGTCTACGGCGCACTCGTCGCGATGGCACAGACCGATTTCAAAAAGCTACTCGCGTATTCCTCGATTAGCCACATGGGCTACGTGCTACTCGGACTGGCCGCATGGTCGACCTCGAACCGCTCGCAGTATTGGGAGTGGGGCGTCAACGGCGCGGTGTTTCAAATGATCGCGCACGGCATTACCGCATCGGCGTTGTTCTTCGTCGTCGGCATAATTTACGACCGTGCCCATCACCGCGAGATCAACCTCCTCGGCGGCCTGAAAGAGCCGATGCCAGTCTATAGCGGCATGAGCGCGATCCTGTTCTTCGCCTCAATGGGCCTCCCCGGCCTCTGCGGGTTTGTCGGCGAATTCATGACGATCGTCGCAATGTGGAACGTCTCGCCCACGCTCGCAATTGCCGCAATTTTAACCACCGTGCTCACCGCAGGCTACCTGCTATGGGCATGGCAACGCGTCTACCTCGGTGTAAACCTCGCCACGAAAGACTATCCGGACCTCTCCGCCCGCGAGTTCGCTGTACTATTGCCATTCGTGCTACTTTCCATCGCGCTCGGCATCCTCCCCGGCGTACTCATATTCGGCTGGGTCGACCCCACCATCGCCGGCTGGATCGAGAGCCTGTCGGTGTTGAAGAATTAGGTGACTTCCATTTCACCGCACAATCGACGCGGAGAG
>JAYSKW010000055.1:0-1804 GCA_043726085.1 Limnoglobus sp. | reverse complement strand
ATTCGACTGGGTTCTCGATGCCCCGAAGGCACTCCGTGCGGTCGCGCTCGTCGCGCTCGGCGTGCTGCTGTTGGGCATTCTGGTTACGCGGCTCGCGTTACGTTTGACGAAGTCGTTCTCTTACCCCGCACTCGCGCTCGTCCTCGAAAAACGCTTCCCCGAAATCCTCGGCGACCGTTTGATTACGGCGGTGGAACTCGCCGACGTCGGCAAGATGAAATCGTTCGGTTACTCCGAAACGATGATCCTCCAGACGATCGACGAAGCCCGCGAACGGGTGGCGTTGGTGCCGGTTCAATCGGTGTTCAACTGGTATCGCTTGAAGTGGAAGGCGGTGCTGCTCGTCGGCTTCGCGCTCGGGATTTTGCTTGCCGCATTCGTCGGTTTCTCGATCGTGACGCGACAAGTTTCCGTAAAGCGGTTCTCGGCGGAATTCGGCGATGTGGCGGCAATCTGGGGCGAACGCAACCTGCTACTTCGCAACACGCCGTGGCCGCGGAAAGCGCACCTCGAATTCGTCGGCTTCCCGAACGGCGAAATGCGGATCGGCAAAGATGCCGCTTCGCCGAAAGTCCGCACGCGGGCCTACAAGTGGGTGACGGTCGACCGCACCGCCGTCCACGGCTGGCGGCCACTCGGCTGGTCGGACCTCAACGCGAAACTGCTCGGGTTCGCACCGGTTGCCATCACGCCCGCAATCGTGGGTAACGACGGCAAACCGCTACCGCCCGATGCCGCCAGTTGGGACGCCGACCGCATCGAATCCGTGGCCGGGAATGCGGAAGGTATTCGCACGGTGTTTGAGAAACTCGAACTGCTCGTGGCGAACCCAAAATATAGCCGAATGCTACGGAAACTGGAAATTCCGGAGGCGGTCAGCCTGTCGTACAACGGCATCAAAACCGGTGGCCGGGTCAACCTGAACCGCGAAGCGAACAACGAGTTCGTCGGCGAAATCTCGGGGTTGAAAGAGTCGATCCGGTTCGCCGTTCGCGCTGCGGATTTCGCATCGATGCCGAAGGCCGTCACGCTCGTGCCGCCACCGATGTTCGCCAAACTCACCCGCACCGAACTTCAGCCCGCGTACCTGTACCACGCCCCGCCGATCCGCGAAGCGAGTGCCGACCCGAAAGCCCCACGCCAAAACTTTGCCGACCTCAAAGGTCTGCGGCAACTCATCGGTGACAAGGATTTGTCACTGACGGGCGACAAGTCGGTGTTCTCGATCATTCAGGGCACCGAGTTTGAACTGAAAGGGCAATCCGACAAGCCTCTCCTGAAAGTGCTCGTCCGCCCGAAGATCGGCAAAATTCCGGGGCTTGCAGCCGGTTCGGTGGAAGCACTCGAATTGAAACCCGAGGGCGAATCGCGCGATCGGTTCTCGATTGCGTTCCGCGATGCCGACCGACCGTTGCAAACGATCGAATTCGAGATCGTCCTCGTCGATGACGATGCGGTGACATCGACGCGATCGATATTGGTGACCGTAACCGAAGATCAACCACCGCAGGTCGAGTTGGCTGTCGATGTGCTTCGGAAGCAAGGCAATACGTATCTGGTCACGCCCGTCGCCCGCATCCCGTTCGTGACCGAAAGCAAAGTCAAAGACGATGCCGCACTGAGCCAGGTCGTGTTCGCGTATAACTACGCGCAACAAGATGCACAAGTCGTGACCGAAGTGAAAGCGAACGCGCTCGCCGGGATTTGGGCGGGTGCCCCGCTCTCGCCGACGATCGCCGCCGCACTGGTGCCGCTAACGAGTGCCACGTTCACGATGGCGATGTTCGCCGATAATAGCGGGCAA
>JAYSKW010000054.1:0-7554 GCA_043726085.1 Limnoglobus sp. | reverse complement strand
AACTGTCTGCGAATCGTTGTCACGAAAGATTTGCTCTGGGTCACATCTTGGTTCCCATTCTCGATGATCACGGTCTTCTACGATTTGGAGCACGTCGTTGGGCGGGATCAGATTCTCTCTGTCAGCCGCTCATGGGGCTTCCTGATGTCATCGGTCGTCTTAATCTTCCGGGATTCAAACGGCTCGCAACATACACTGCGTTTGTACCCTTGGCGGCAAGCCGACTTCCTACGCAGTCTCGAGGGTTGAAACACTGGCCCACGCCTGCAATACTTCTTCATCTTAATTCGTTTAGCCGCGCCGCGCAGTCTTCGGAGCGAAGCGCGTGCGCGTCACCCGCCAACTTGAAGGTCGTGGTCGCGGAGGTTTGTTAGGAACATGTAGCCGGGTTTGTGCGTGATCGCGAATGGTGGTTTTGCGGCCATGAGTGCGGCTTGCGGGGTGACGCCACACGCCCAGAACACGGGGATTTCGCCGGGATGGATCGTTACGGCGTCGCCGAAATCGGGTTTGTCGATGTCGGGTATTCCGATGGCGGTCGGGTCGCCGAAATGGATCGGCGCACCGTGTGCCAGCGGGTAGCGGGCGCAGATCGTCGTCGCTTGAATTGCGTGTGCGGGTGTCAGTGGTCGCATACTCACGACCATCGGTCCGTGGAACCGCCCAGCCGCCTGGCAGGCGATGTTCGTGCGGTACATCGGCACGTTGCGATTTTGTTCGATGTGCCGCACGGGGATGTTCTGCTGAACGAGCGCGTTTTCAAACGTGAACGAGCAGCCGATGAGGAACGACACGAGGTCGTCGCGCCAGTAATTTTTTACATCAGTTGGCTCGGCAATCAACTCTCCGTTTTGCCAAATCCGATAGGCGGGCAGATCGGTCCGTAAATCGGCACCGGGTGCGATCCCACGCGGCTCCGGGTCGCCCGCTTCAGTGACGTCGAGCAGTGGGCACGGCTTGCGATTTCGCTGGCAAAACAGAAAATCGAACGCCCAATCGCGTGGCAACACGACGAGGTTCGCTTGCACGTACCCCGGCGCGTAGCCGGGCGTGGGACTGGTCAGTTGGCCATTTCGGCACGCGGTGCGGACGTCGAGTGCATTCGAAAAAGTCATGATTGAAGTATCTCGCGGATAGTCAGAAACGGTTGCATGTATGCGGTCCATGACAGCCCATCGACAGTCGCCATCGGTAGGCCCGTCACGCCGTCGACGAGCGGGCCTTCGCGGACCATTTCGCGGAGGTTTTCCCGTTCGCGTTCGGCATCGAAAAAACTCGCTGACGATGGGGTGTCAGTCAGCACTAACAGCCCCGCCGCGAGCGCGTAGGCACCCCAATTACTGACACCGGCCACGATGAGAAAATCGGTGGCTATGCGACAATGAACGAGGTCGCCGTTGGGGATGTTTTTCACGATCGTTTCGTGTGCGATTTTACCCATGCCGATCTCGTTTCCGCCATCGCCGATGCCGATGCTCGGGCGTAGCGATGCGAGAATGCGATTCTGAACTTCGAGATATTCCGTCATGTCGATCCCGCGCATCGTACGACAGCGACCGTCCGCACCGGGGCCACCGCGTTCGATGGCGATGACGATCGGGTTCGTTACCGTATCGCTCGTCGTCAACACACGCTGGCAAGCACGCACGACCGGTTCTTCACCGGTAATTTGCACGCGATAACTGAGTGCAATGAGCGTACGTGCGAGGAACACCGCACCGAGTGGGCCGTCGGTCTCGAACGCGGGCGGTGTGGCACTCGGGATGTAAAACCCCGTGAAGATTGCGACGTCTTTCCGGCCGTCGTCGAGAAGGAATCGACACGCGGCTTCAAAGTCGCCCTCGGTGGCCGTGAACAGGTTATCGTGCGGATCGCGTGCCAAACCGCGTTGACCCGGATCGACTTGTGCCGCAGCCAAAATCGCTCTTAATTTTTCGTCGCGATTCATAATCCCCCGGCATTTAACAGGTGAGCGAAACGGCCTCGCCAGACTTTCGGCACGTCGGCCGTGAGCGCGATCGGCTCGGCTTTCGTCGGGTGCAAAAATGTCGCGCGGCGAGCGTGTAACGCGATCGATTCGCCGAGCGTCGTGTGGCTGCCGTACTTTTTGTCGCCATAAATCGGCGCGCCGCGCGATGCGAGTTGCACGCGCAACTGATGCTTTCGCCCCGTTTGCGGCGTGAGTTCGAGCCAGGTACACCCATCATAGCGTGCCTTCACTTGGTAGTGCGTGCGTGCGATTTTCGCACCCGGCGTATCGGGTGGCACGACGAGTACGCGGCGTTCGGCATCGTCGTGAAATAGCCAATCTTCGAGCGTGCCCCACGGTTTTTCAAACGCATTCGCACTCTGCGCGACGGCCCAGTAGACCTTCTCCACGGCCCCTTCGCGGAACTGTTCGCACAGCCGCGCGGCCGCCTTGCTCGTACGCGCAAACAGCAACACCCCGCTCGTCGGTTTGTCGAGACGATGGACGACGCCGAGGTATACCTTGCCCGGTTTCGCGTACTTTTCCTTGAGGTAACTTTTCACGAGTCGATCGACGGTTTCGTCTTCACCATCGAAGTGCGCGCTCGGCCAGCCCGCCGGTTTGTTGACGGCAATCACGTGATTGTCTTCGTAAAGCACGTCGATGAGTTCGGCGAAATCACTCATGCGGATACCGACGGTAAGCAGCGGGGCAGGGCGTCGCTATATTATGGGTATCTGGCACAAACGCGAACGGTGAACGATGGACAAGATTTCGTGTGCGATTCTCGGCGGGACGGGTTACACCGCCGTGGAACTGTTGAAAATCCTGCTTCGGCACCCGAACGCCGAGGTTGTTGCGGTCACGTCGCGGCAAGAAGCGGGGAAGCCGATCTCGGCGGAACACCCGGTCCTGGCGGGTCGGTTCGATCTGGCGATGGAGAACTTCGACGCGGACGTACTGAAGGCACGCGGGGTGCGGTGCGTGTTTAGCTGCTTGCCACACGGCGCGAGTATGGAGGCGATTCCGGCACTGCTCGAACGCGGCATTCGCGTGATCGACTTGTCTGCCGACTATCGTTTGCGCGATGCGAAAAGCTACACGGAATGGTACAGGGAACCGCATCGCGACGCGGTCAACCTCGCCCACGCAGTCTACGGTTTGCCCGAAATTTACGCGGATGCAATCCGCACGGCGACACTCGTGGCGAACCCCGGTTGCTATCCGCAGACTGCGATTCTCGGCCTCGCGCCGTTGATTGCGGCGAACATCATTGAGCGCGATAGCATCATCATCGATAGCAAATCGGGCGTATCCGGTGCGGGGCGTACGCCGAAACTGACGACGCATTTTCCCGAGTGCAACGAGAGCGTGTCGGCATACGCGATCGGCACGCACCGGCACACGCCGGAGATCGAACAATCGCTGAGCGATGTCGCAAAAGGCCCCGTTCGCGTACTGTTTACACCACACCTGATGCCGATGGATCGCGGCATTTTCAGCACGATTTACGCGATACCGACCAAGTCCGTCGCCGAGGCGCAACTTCACGTGCTGTACCGCGAATACTTCCGCACGAAGCCATTCGTTCGCGTAAAAACCGCATTACCGACGACGAAAGATTGTGCGCACACGAACTATCTCGATGTCTGCGTGAAGCTCGTCCGCGGGCGGGTTTTGATCCTGGTGGCCGAGGATAATCTGGTTCGCGGTGCGAGTGGCGTGGCCGTGCAAAATTTTAATTTGATGTTCGGTTTCGACGAACGCACCGCACAATGGTGATGTTGTGATGACCGAAGCCGATGCGTTTCTGGCCGCGATCATCGCGAACCCCGACGACGACCTACCGCGGTTGGTTTTCGCCGACTGGTTGGACGAGCACGACGATTCGCTGCGTGCCGAGTTCATTCGCGGGCAGTGCGCGTTGGCAGCGAGTTCGGCCGACACCGAACTTGCAAAACGAATGGTGATGATCGAGGCCATGAATCGGCGAAAGTGGTCGATACCGGGCGTGCCAGGACGGCAGGAATTCCGTCGCGGATTCGTCGAATATCTCCACACGTCGGCGAGCGATTTTTTGACGCACGCGGCGCAACTCGAACGCGCCGCACCGATCGTCGACGTGCGTTTGATCGTCGCGAATACGCTCCTCCGCGAGATCGTGGCTGTGCCGTGGCTAACGCGGTTACGCGGCCTCGATCTTAAAGGAAACGTCGGCCTCGGAAACTTTATCGAAGAGTTAGTACCTGATGATCGCTTCAGCGAAATTCGTACGTTATCGCTGCGAAATTGCCAAATATGGCCGTATTTGTGCCCCGGACTTGCGACGATCGCGTCGCGGTTGCCTTCGTTGCATCGACTCGATTTATCGGGCAATCCCGTCTCCGATGAAGGTATCGCGCACCTCGCAAACGCAACATCGCTTGGTGGGTTGACCGAGTTGATCGTGCGCTGCGATGAGCAACAAGACGAATACGCGATCCATGCCGAGGGCGCGTTTGCACTCGCGAATTCGCAACCGCTTGCTCGGCTTACGGAACTGAACCTGGCCGGACATTCGATCGGCAATGACGGTCTGGTGTCACTCGTAGAATCGCAGGCTCACACGAATCTCGAAACGCTCGACATTTCCTTCAACGACATCGGTAGCGACGATAACGAGAGTTGGGCCAACGCCATTGCGAGTTCCGAAGCATTCCACAAATTGCGTCGGCTCAGCCTGGCCGGCAATCGGATTCTGCCACGCGTGGCGATCGTTCTCCGAAACTGGATCGCGAGCAAAGAATCGTTGAAATGCATCGATCTGCGACGTTGCGAAATCGACGTGGATGCCCTCGCGATTTTGGCAGACGATGCCCGCATTCTGCTCGATCCACCCGATGAGGAAATATAAATGCGAACGATAATAATTTTGATCGCGTTTGCCGTTTCCGCAATTGCCGTTGTTGCGGAGGAGGGCAAGTACCGTACGAAAACCGAAAAAACCGCGCCGCCCGAGGAGCTATCCGTTGCCGTGCGTGGCATCCTTACGAAGTCGTGCGAAGTCGTTTCCGATGCTGCGGGCAACGCGATTTGCGAAGTGTGGTTCCGCGAAGAACTGCCAGGGAAGGGCAGTGCGGATCAACTCAAGAACGGCCTCACGTATCGCGAGATTCCCGAGACGACAATCGTTGCGGCGATCCGTTTCCCGAAGGTCTTCATCGACTTTCGCAAACAAGAAATACCCGCCGGTACCTACACGCTCCGGCTCGCGTTTCAGCCCGATACCGGCGATCACACGGGCACCGCTCCGCACACCGAATTCGGCCTCCTCAGCCCCGCCGCCAAAGACACGGAAGTCGCCGAACTCGAAGTGAAGGCGTTGTACAAAATGAGCTTAGGAGCCACGGGCGGCGATCATCCCGGCGTGATGTTGCTCTATCCCCATCGCGGCAAAGAAGCCGACGCAACCCTCACGGATCGCGGCGACTCGGTACGCACTCTCAACGTCAATCGTCCCATCGCCGACGTTGAGAAGGCCTGCATCGGGATCGCCATCACCATCAGCGGCCACAGCAAAACCCGGTAGGCGCATCAGGGAACGCCGACGGAGACTTTGTTCGGCCCGACAGTTTTCAGCGGGGAACTTGCGGGATAACGCAAGAAGGTGGCATCCGTCTCGGGTTTCGGCTCGGGGAGTTCGTACCCAGCGACTTCGATGCTTCCCGTGATGAGCTTGCCCTCTTTCGAGTGTGTATCCCGCGCATTGTCCGCGAAGACGAAGCCGCTCGCATTGCCGTCGTAGGAGGTGGCAATCGCGACGGTTTTCGCGAAGTAATTCCGCGTCAGGTTCCAGACTGAACCGGCGACCAAGGGAGTCTCGGTTTTGATGCCAGCTTCCGTGATTGTGTGGAAGGTATTCTCGGCAACGGTAAGTTTGACTGCGGGAATCGGCTGAGTGAGAAGCCATTCGATGCCGAGTTGGAAATTGAAAACGCGGTTGTGCAACAGGGTCACGCCCGCCGACGGACTCTCGAACCGGAAGGCAGCGCGTGCGGAGCCTTCGATTCGACTATTGGTGATGTTCGCGTTGGAAACGAGCGATTGCGACCCCGTTTGCCCGAAACGAATGCCGCATTCCGAACCGTTCGCCAACACGCGTACGTTGTCGAAAACCAGCGGACGTGCCGGATCGGACGAGCCGCGTTCGACGTGAATTCCCGAAACTTTGGCACCTTTCACGAAGACATTATCGAAGCGGAGATCCGTAACAAGACGACTCACGGAAAGCGCAGATTCGAGACGTCCGCCCGCATCGAAAGTTATGCCGCGAACCTTCATTCCATCGGCCCCGCGAATCTCGAACAATGCTTTGGGGAGTTCCTTACTATCGACAGTCGCGGGTAGGGTCCAGGTGATCATTTTGGAACTGTTGCCACCCTCGATCGTCAAATCTTTCAGCCCTGCGGCGTTAACGAAAAACGGTTGTTCTTCGTGGTTGTCATCGAGAATTTGTATCGTCGTGCCATTCTTCGCTTTACCGATTGCTCGAATGAGCGATGGAAATGTGACAGAGGGATCGCCAGGGCCGGTTCCTTTCGTCACGTAAAGCAATTGATAACTGATCTGGGGCTTCGGTTGCACTTCCGGTGTGTGAAAAATGAAGTACGCACCGATCCCCATCGCCGTTATTGCGACAAGCACGGCGAGGGATAGTACCCCCCAAAATCGCTTGCCACGCGGCTTCGGTTTGTCGGTCGATTCCTTACGAGATCGCCTGGATGCGCTCGGCAGGGTGTCGGTTGACGCAACGGCCTGCGTTTCCATGTCCAACGATGACCACACTTCGCCCGTCGTTTGCGCTACCGGAGAACTCACCGTTGCGATGCGCATCCCATCGGGTGTTACGATTTCTCCCGACGTCGGAATCCGAGCCGAACCGGTAGACGATCCGATCAAGTTGCCGATTGCGAGTTCGCCGGAAGTCGACAAACCTTGGCCATTCAAACTGCCACCCGAGAGCAAGATTCCGCTCGTCGCACGCGGAGCCGAAGTACTGTTCGGGCCAGCCGCGGCAGGGGAGAGTCGCGGTAGTTCTTTATCCGAGGGCGGCGAAATCGGCGACTGTACCCACGGAGAAAGTGCAGCCATCAACTCCGACGGCGTCTGATACCGATCGGCCGCTTGCTTCTTCATCAAACGTTCGACAATCGCAGCAATTTCTAGTGGAATTTCAGGCCTTAGCGAACGAATGGGCCTCGGTTCCCGCGTCTGATGCCAGAGTAACTTTTGAGCAATCGAGCCATCCGGAAACGGGGCAGAACCGGTCAGCAAGTAGTAAAACGTCCCGCCTAACGAATATAAGTCGGCACGAATGTCGACGGTGTGGCTGTCGATGGCTTGTTCTGGCGCAAGGTAATCGGCCGTGCCGAGAACGTTCTCGTCGTACTTCTTAGTGATGCCATCGTCTTCTTCGTGGAAGAACCGCGCCAAGCCCATGTCGAGGATTTTGATGACACCGCTACGATCGACGAGGATGTTCGCAGGCTTGATGTCGCGGTGAATAATTCCCATCTCGTTGGCGTACTGCAAACCCACAGCCGCCG
>JAYSKW010000053.1:0-1300 GCA_043726085.1 Limnoglobus sp. | reverse complement strand
GATGTGACGAAACAGTACACCGATCTCGAAAGCCGCCTGCGTGCCGCCCGCACGATGGAGACGCGGCTTCTCGAGATTATCAAGACCGGCAAAGGTGAGATCAAGCAACTCCTCGAAGCCGAAAAGGAACTCGGCAATTGGCGGACGAAGATCGAAGAATCCGAAGGCGAGATGCGCTATTATAACAACCTCGCATCGTTGAGTACGCTGTCAATCGTGCTTGCGGAGAAGGAGATTCGCTCGGCAGCGGGCATCACCGAGAGCGAGCGAGTGCAAGCCGGCATCGAAGTCGAAGACGTCGACAAAGCGTTCCGCGATGCGGTGGCGGCGGTGTTGGCCGCGAAGGGGCGGATCGCGAAATCCGAACTCAAGCAGCTATCCGCCGGGCAGTTTAACGCCACGCTGAATTTCGAAATCGCCCCGGATGCCTCCGGGCCGATGCGGGATCGCTTGCGTCAACTCGGCCGCATTTCCCGGCTCGAAATCGACCGCACGCAGCAGGCCACCGCAGGCACCGTTACCAAAGATGCGAAGATCACGCAGGGCGATAGCAGCTTCTACGTGCAGATTTACAACCTCGCCAATGTCGCGCCACGCGAAACGACAACGGTGCAACTCGCCGCCCTCGACGTGGTGGCCGCGTACCGCACGATTCGCGATGCCGTGGAGAAGGGCAAGGGTCGCATCGTAACGACGATGGTCAACGAGAGCGACCCGCACAACGTGACGGCACAGCTCGATTTCGAGCTGAAACGCACCGAAGACGGTACGCTGCAAGCGGTGTTAGTGGCGGCGGGCGATGCGATTTCCCGCACCGTCACGCGGGCCTCGGAGAGCGATGCGAACACCGATACGAAGACGTTGTACCGGATGTCGTTCGTGAATGCGGCACGCCTGCGGCCGCGCGAAACGACGACGCTCGGCGTCGAAGTCGACGATGTCGATGGCGTGTCCGCCGTGTTTGCGGCCCACGTGGCCGAGGCGAAGGGGCGCGTTTCCGATTCGCAAATCGCGCACGAACCGAGCGGCAAAACGACGGCCAAACTCGTTTACGATCTCCCACTCGCTGCGGCTTCGGGGTTGATCGAGAAACTGAAAACCGCTGGAGTGGTGCGCATCAATCAGACGACCCGCGACCCGAAAGCAACCGATGGCAAGTTCGCGTCCGCACGGATCGAAGTGTCGCTCTCGAACACCGATTTGCTGTTGCCGAAAGACGACGGCGTGTGGCATCAGGTGCGCAAAGGCATCGCGTTCAGTGCGACGGCGTTACTGGCCAGCCTGACGTGGTTGATCTTCG
>JAYSKW010000052.1:0-9764 GCA_043726085.1 Limnoglobus sp. | reverse complement strand
GCCGCAGTTCGTTTACTTCACCAACACTGGCCGGAAATTAAACGCCGCGTTCCCGATGCGCGCGTGCAGATCGTCGGCTGGGGCGCGAGAAGTTCGCTTGCCGAGTTCAACGATATGCCCGATGTGACGATCGAGGAAAACGTACCCGACACGCGGCCCTACTTCGAGCGAACCGGCGTCATGCTCTACGCACCGGCACGCGGAAGCGGTATGAAAATCAAAATCCTTGAGGCGTTCGGGTACGGCGTGCCAGTCGTTACGACGAGCGAGGGCGTCGAAGGAATTCCGGCGATCGATGGCGTTCATGCCTCCATCGCCGAAGACGACGCGGGTTTGATCGAACGGGCAGTGAAATTGCTAAAGGATCCGCAACAACAGAATCGGCAACGCGCCGCAGGGCGGCAAATCTTAGAACAACACTGCGGACCGAAGCCGACCGTCGACGCGATCGAGGCGATCTACCGTAACATGATGGCGAAGAATTCCGGGGAGTGAACGTTGCGGGTTTATTTCGATCACGACGACGAACGCGGCACGAACTACGGTCAGTGGTTCGTCGACTTCTTGCAAGACCGCGCGAGGAAGGATCGCATTCGCATGCACGCGATAGCCGCGACTCCCGAAGAAGCCGACGCGATTCTAATCGTCAGCCGGGGTGACCCGCATTACACCGAGGTTCGGCGTCACCCGCTCGTGAAGCGGTTCCGCGAGAAGGTCTACATTTACGACACGCACAATCGGCCGATCTCGTTTTTGCCCGGATTGTTCACGTCGATGCCGCGGTCGCAGTTCGATGCCCGTCGCCATCGTACGGTTGGCTATTTGTCGCCGATCAACGAGCAGATTGCCGTAGTCGCAGCCGAGCCGAAGATCGAACCCGATCTCCTCTGTTCCTTCATCGGTGCCCCGTCAGCTGCCGTCCGCCGACGGCTTTTCAACGACAATCCTTTCCGAGGCCGCAACGATGCAATCGTCGTCGAGCGGCTCGGCTGGATGCTCCGCGATGGATCAGAGGCCGAACGAATCGCGATGTATCGCGAATATGCAGTTACCCTCGCTCGGAGCACGTTTTCGCTCTGCCCTCGAGGAATCGCCGCCGGTTCGTACCGCTTGTTCGAGACGATGGAACTCGGTCGCGTACCGGTCGTTCTTTCCGATGCTTACGTTCCGTGCGTCGGCCCGGACTGGGATTCGTTCGCGCTGTTCGTTCCAGAAAGTGACCTCGCCAAGCTACCGGCGATCTTAGAAAAATGGCAACCGCAAGCCGTCGAGATGGGTCGGCGTGCCCGAAGAGCCTGGGAAGACTGGTTCGCGCCCGATGTACAGTTCCACCGCATGGCCAGTTGGCTCGCGGAATTGAAATCGAACGGGCCATCGTTGCGGCCGATCGATCGGCTCCGTTGGCCGTGGTTGATCGGAACTCGGCGCACGGTCGAATTCGCACGCAAGATCGGGCGTATAGTCCGTCGACTTGCGAACGGTCCGCCAGCGCCGACGTAATGATTTTTTCACGCGAAAGGGAGTCGTGTCATGACTGCTTCGACCGCTCGGTGTTGGGCCATCACAGGGGCCGCTGGTTACTTGGGTTCGTACGTCGTCGAGCAACTCCTCGCACGCGGCACGCCCGTTCTTGCAATCGACGATCTTTCCACGGGGCGAGAATCGCACTTGGCCCCTCATCGCGGGAACCCGCAATTCACCTTCGCGAAACAAGACATCTGCGATCCTACCACGCTCGCCGATCTCTTCGTTACGCATCGCCCCGAAGCGGTGATCCACTTGGCGGCGCTGCACTTCATACCGGCGTGTGTGGCGAATCCGGCACGCACAGTTCACCTGAATGTGTACGGTACGCAGTGCGTGCTATCGGCGGCCCGCGCCGCCGATACGAATCGGTTCTGGTTCGCCAGCACTGGCGATGTCTACGCGGCCTCCGAACGACCGCACCACGAAACCGAATCCGAGATCGCGCCGTTCAACATTTACGGGCTAACGAAGTGGATCGGCGAGCAATTGATCGCACTCGAATCGCGCAATCGGCCCGATGCGCGATTCATCGTCGGTCGGCTATTCAACCTGATCGGCCCGCGCGAAACGAACCCGCACATCCTCCCGGAAATCATCGGGCAATTGCAGGCCAACCCCGAAGCGGTATTGCGTCTCGGCAGCCTTTGGCCGCGTCGCGATCTCGTGCCGATCGCCGAAGCCGCGCGGGCAATCATTGCGATGCTCGATGCCGCAACGCCGGGACTCACGACGGTGAATGTGGCTACGGGTACCGCACGTTCGATGCAGGAAGTGCTAGATACGATCGGCGAGATTCGCGGTGTGCCACTCCGCATCGAAACCGACCCGGCGAAGGTGCGACCCACCGAACGGCCGCACCTTCAAGCCAATGTGACGAAACTTCAGGAACTCATCGGTTGGTCGCCGAAATCCGATCTGCGCGCGACATTGGTCGAACTCCTGATGGCAGAGGGCCTAATCGGATGATGCCGTTTCTCCGTGCGGTCCCCGTAGCGATTTTCGCACTCGCGTTCCTGCTCGCGCCGGTGTTTCTGCGTAGCCTCGGCGGCGATTTCGTCGCCTATGCACTCGCCCCCGCGAACTGGCTCGAACGCGGAACATTCGCGCTCCCGCAACTCGGCACGCAGTACGAACTCGACCGATACTGGCGATTCAACTCGCCGCTCATGGGCGTCGGGCCGCTCCCGTTCTTCGCACTCTTTGGCATCAGTCACGGCAGTTACCTCGTCGGCGTCACTTTGCTATCACTCATCACGGGCGTCGGCTTCGCCATCATTGTTCGACGGTTACTGAAGCTACCGTGGTGTCTCTGTTTTCTCGTAGCGATGAGCTTGCTTTCGGTGCGTGCCTATCAGACGGAGTTTGTGAACCAGCGTTTTACCGTAATCGCGCCGCTGGCGATCGCGCTGTTGTTTTGGCCGTCCGAACGCGCCCGTGCCTGGCATTGGTGTCTGGCCGGCGTCATGCCGCTGATTCACCCGGCACTCTTACCCGCGTCGGTCGTCTGGGTGCTTGCGGAAACGGCAACTTGCTATCGCGAATGGCGACGAAACAATCTCGGGTTCGTGTTGTTCGCGCTCGGTGTTGCGGGATGTGCGATCTGGTATCTGGAACCGCATTCGTTTCAAACGCAGTTCTTCCCGCACCTGACATCGCGAAACTTTTCCTCGCTCTCCGGATGGATGCAGTTCGCGACCTGGAAGTATGCACTGCCGAGCGTGGCGATCATGCTCGCGGTCATCGTCAGCGCGGCAATCGCTGTGAAACAACGCAATGTGCCACGACGGGTGATCGTCCTGTTGCTCGTCGTACTCGCTATGGATTTCGGCGGTTACATGTTTTACCTGACCTACTTCCTCGTCGGGTTGGGGCCGGTCTGTTTGAGCTTCGCGAAGTCGCGGAACCTCATTCGGCTAATCGCGATTCTCGGCATCGTCAACGCCATCGTGTTCGTGAAACTCTTGCCGAACTTACCCCGATTACCCACCAGTCAGGTGGCGGCTGAGGCGTTTGTCGTTTCGCATTCGCGGCCGGGGGAAGCGATTTGTCTCGGGCCGCCGTTCGTGCTGGTTGCGGCAAAGCCGATGCTGGCCGATGCGCGTCGCGTCGAATTCGTCGTTCCCACGGCACTCTACTTACGCGACTTCGACGAGCCGAAATTCCTCGACGACATTCGCACGCGCTGCACGGTTTACATCGGCAAACGCGAGCACTACCGCGCGGTGCAGTTGTACTACAAGCTGTCCAGCCCGCCGGTGTTCCTGAACGCGAACATTGAAGAACTCGATTTTGAAGGCGAAATCGTCATCGTTGCGAGGAACACCCGCTGATGGCGACGCCACTCCGAGTCGGTTTTAACGCGAGGTTGTTGTCCGATCCGAGCCTGCGCGGCTGGAACCGCTACACCGTGAATCTACTCGCGCAGTTGCCGCAGTTCGGCGTGCGACCGGTGCTACTCGCCCCACGCCCGATTCACCCGAGCCACCTCGAACGCTTCCCGGCTGGCAGTTATGAAATTCACATCGCTCCGCCGATGCGCAACCTCAAATGGGAACAGTTCTGGTTGCCACAGCAGTGCCGTTTGCTTCGCTTGGACCTCTTACATTCGACGTTTAACTTCGGCCTGCCGTGGTCGGCACCGTGCCCGATGGTGCTGACGCTCCACGATGCCATCGACCCGATTTACTATGGCCGACAAGCCGCGTGGTACGACCGCATGAAGCCGAAGAGTTTGATTTCCAGCGCTTACCACTGGGCGGCTCGAACGCGGGCGGATCGCATCATCACCGTCACGCAGCACGCGAAATCGGACATCGTAAAGTACCTGCGCATACCCGCTCGCCGTATCGACGTGACTTACGAAGCGGCCGACCCGCACTTTCACGAAACGATCTCACCCGAGACTCGGCACGACGTGCGGGAACGCCATTCGCTACCGGCCCGATACCTCTTTTACGTCGGCGGTTGGGAACAGCGCAAGAACATCCCGTTCCTGTTGCGGGCGTTTGCGGAAGCGTCGTGCTCGAACTTGCACCTCGTGTTAGCCGGTGGCAACGAGAATCGCCGCGTGGAGTTGCAAGCGATGGCGGCGGCACTCGGCATCGCCGACCGATTTCGCCTCATCGGTTGGGTCGACGAAGCCGATCTGCCCGCGTTGTATGCCGAGGCACTCGCGTTCGTGTACCCGAGCGAATACGAAGGTTTCGGCCTGCAACTCTGCGAAGCGATGGCGTGCGGTTGTCCCGTTCTCGCGGCGCGGGCCACCTGCTTACCCGAAGTCCTCGGCAACGGCGGCGAGACGTTCTCGCTGAAGTCGACGGCCGAACTCGTCGGGTTATTGCGATGCATCGCAACCGACGAAATGTATCGCCAAACGCTCGTCGCGCGTGCCCAGTTGCGTTCGCAAGATTTCTCCTGGGAACGCTGTGCCGAAGCCACGGCGATGGATTATCTCGCTGCCAAAATCGACGCAAGTCGGAATTCATGAGGCTCAAAAACCGTTTTTTGGGTGTTTTTGCGACCCAGAATGACACTTTTTGATCGGGAATCGCTAATCTGTCAGCCGCGTATTTTCCGTATCTCGAACCCAAATTGCGGGTTGTGTCGAGTGGAGTCGATTCGACACGCGCCGCAACGCGGTCATTTCGCGACCGAATGCGACCGTTTTGCGTCTCGATGCGACAATTCTATGTCATTTGGAGACACTTTTGCGTCACTTCGTGCAACGTCGCAAAAATGACTTACGTCAGATCGCATTTTACTTTTTGACCGACGGAATTCGTGTGGGTGCAAGTGGAATCGCAATTTCCGACATCCCGATCTACAGAGCGATCTGTTAGAATCCCAACAACCCAAGAGAACCGCGATCATGAAACTGAGTGGCACGATTGTGAACGGGCAAGTCCACCTCGACGCGCCGACCGAACTACCCAACGGCACGCGCGTAGACCTATGGCCACAAGCGGACGTCGAAGACGACTTCGATTATCCCCACCCGATGGCCGCGTACGACCGCGAAAAGGAAGCGGCGTTGCTGCGGGAATCGATCGAGGACATACAAGCCGGTCGTGGCACCGAGGCAAAAGGTTTCCTCGAGCAACTCGCTCGAGAACGAGGTCTGTCACTCGAATCGAGGAACTAAATTCGCAGCCCTCGACGCGGAATGACTTGGCATTCGACTGAGAAACCGGATAGTTTCGATCATGTCTTGGAAACACAGTTTCGCGTTCCTCCTGCTTGCCGTCGGCTGCGTGGTCTCGGCCCATGCGGCCAGCGAGATCGCGGGTGGGTTCGGCGTCGCGTTCCTGTACGCGGCCTTTTCGTTTTTGTTGCTTGCGGTCGCCTACGCCGGAGCGGGGCCGGGTATTTTGCTGAAGCAGTCGAGCGGTCGCCGATCCGTTTGGGCATGGATATTGTTCGGCCCGTACATCGTGCTCAATCACATCGCGTTCGGTTTCTATCGGCGATTGTCGCGCGAGCCACCCAGTGTGGAAGTTGTGCCGAATGTCTACTTCGGGCGTCGGTTATTGGCGCAAGAGTGTGGTGCGGGCAAGTGGGTCGGCGTACTCGATCTCGCCGTAGAGTTCGACGAAGTCCGGCAGTTGCGAAAGTTATCCGGTTACCGGTCGATGCCCGTTCTCGACGCAACCGCACCAACCGAAGATCAACTCCGTGCGGCCATCGCCTGGATCGCGAACACGGTGACTGCCGGCCCAATTTTCATTCATTGCGCGCTCGGCCACGGTCGAAGTGCCTGCGTCATCATCGCGTATTTATTGTCAGTCGGGGAAGTGGTCAATGTCGAGGAGGGGGAGCAACGCCTCCAGTTGTTGCGGCCAGGAGTAAAGCTCAATCCGATGCAACGCCAACGGCTTCGTGCGTTTGAGGGATTGCGTTGAGGAAATTAATTGTACAGCAAAGAAATCAATTGACAGGATTTACACGATGAACAGGATTAGAATCCGAGATTGGATTACTTCATCATCTCGTTAATCCTGCAAATCCTGTCATTTCATTTTTGGCATCCGGCACGGCATTGGCCACCTTGCGGTATTCTTCAAAAGCCTTTTCCATTTCCGCATTTATAAATACGTCGAGAGCACGTAGAGCACGACGCCGATGAGTGCCAGGAAGCCTGCGATTTGTAGGCCCCAGCGGGCGGCTTCGGCGGCGATGCGGTCCCATCGGTCGTGGCGCGTCGCGCTGTAGACGATGCTGACGACGACTAACAGGACGGGTAAGTCCCAGTAAATGCTGGCCGCGAAGAGATTCATGGGCTGCCTTGCGGGTTCGCGGTGGGGGTGGGTTTTACGGGCAGTGGCGGGGTGGGTGGCGGGCCTTTGGGCTTCTCTTTCACTACGTCTTCGATGTCTTCGTCGCGCACCGCTGGGCCGGCGAGCGCATCGTAAATCACCAGCAAGTTCAGCACTCCGGCAATCAGGGTGTACACCCAACCGAGATCCCAACGCTTGTTGCCGTCGCGCTGGAGCTTGTTGAGTTCCTCTTCGGTCGGCGTGCTCATGTAGGTGCGAATGACGGGCAAGCCGTTCGCGTTCGGCACGGCATCAGGGTCGGACGCTAAATACTGCACGACGGCGGGCCAGGCCGCGACGCCGATCCAGAACTGCCCGAGGAACTGCGGTCGATACGCAATTGCCTTCGCCACGCCGCCGAGTTTCGTGGCAATGAATGGCATCTCGGTATCGGGCAACTTGCTCGCGTTCGGCAGCCAGACGTTCTTCATCTGGCCCATCGCCATACCGTAGAAGAACAGCGCGTAGATGCAAACGAAGAACAGCAACCCCTTTGCCACGCGACCTTGCAGAATCTGCCCGAGTCCCGGAAACAGGTAGCTGAGTAATGCCGCGAGCGGGTCGAGCGGTCGGGTGTGGCGTGTCGGCGGGGGCTGAGCCATCGGGTTGCGTCTCGGCAGGGTCGTCTGCGTGTGGGAGGCCATTCGCCCGGCACCGGCCCGGATTTATTCATTCGATTCAGAGAGTATAGTCCGCAACGCAAGTAGGGCCATGCGCACCCGGCGAAATGATCGCGATCTACTCGACAGTTTCGCAAGAATTCGTATGCTCTTATTCGATCAGTCCACGCCCAGCACCATACCGAGAGACCTATGAGCGAAACTGTGGCCAAGGACGCGAAAACAGGGATGGAATTCCTGCCGATCGACACGTTGTGCGTGAATACGATTCGCACGCTGTCGATGGATGCCGTGCAAAAGGCGAACTCCGGTCACCCCGGTGCGCCGATGGGTCTCGCACCCGTCGCCTACACGATTTTCAACCGCCAGATGACGTACGATCCGGCCGACCCGACGTGGTTCAACCGCGACCGCTTCGTGTTATCCAACGGCCACGCATCGATGCTGATTTACAGCGTCCTGCACCTCATCGGCGTCAAGCCGACCGACGGCAAGCGACCTGTGACGATTGACGAAATCAAGCGGTTCCGCCAACTCGACAGCGCCACGCCCGGCCACCCGGAATACCACCTGACGAGCGGCGTCGAAACTACGACGGGGCCACTCGGCCAAGGGATCGGCAACGCGGTCGGTATGGCGATCGCGCAGAAGTGGCTCGCCGCAAACTACGCCAAGCCCGGCTACAAAAATCTTTTCGATCACAACATTTACGCGATTTGCGGCGATGGTTGCCTCATGGAAGGCATCGCTAGCGAGGCCGCATCGCTCGCGGGTCACCTGCAACTCGACAACCTCTGCTTGCTTTACGACGACAACAGCATCACCATCGACGGCCGCACGACGCTCGCCTTCACCGAAGACGTCGGCGCACGGTTCGCCGCGTACCACTGGAACGTACTTCGCGTCAGCGATGGCACCGACCTCAGCAGCGTGTCGGCGGCGATCGACAGCTTCAAGAAAACGAAGGGCCGCCCGACGATCGTTATCGTCAAAGGCATCATCGGCTTCGGTGCCCCGCACAAGGCCGACACCGAACACGCGCACGGCGAACCGCTCGGCGACGAGGAAATTCGCGGTGCGAAACGCTCGTACGGCTGGCCCGAGAACGAGTCGTTCCTGGTGCCGGCTGGGGTGTACGAACACTTCCAGGCGAACATCGGCAAGCACGGTGCGGCCGCACACGCGACCTGGAAAACGAAGTTCGCCGAGTACAAAGCGAAGTTCCCCGAACTCGCCGCGCAGATCGACCAAATCCAAGGCAACAAACTGCCGACCGATTGGGAAAAGAGCGTTCCCGTGTTCCCCGCCGACCCGAAGGGCATGGCCACCCGCGATTCGTCGGGCAAGGTGTTGAACGCCATCGCGAAGGCGGTGCCGTGGATGGTCGGCGGTTCGGCCGACCTCGCGAAGTCGAACAAGAGCAAGCTGGCATTTGAAGGTGCGGGCGATTTCCAGGCCGCCAGCCCCGCCGGTCGCAACGTGAACTTCGGCGTTCGCGAACATGCGATGGGGTCGATCTGCAACGGCATGGCACTCAGCGGGCTGCGTTCGTTCGCGGCTGGGTTCCTGATCTTCAGTGACTACGGCCGTGCCGCGATTCGCCTCGCTTCGATCATCGAAAAGCCCGTCATCTACGTGTTCACGCATGATAGCATCGGCGTCGGCGAAGACGGTCCAACCCACCAGCCGATCGAGCAAATCGCTTCGCTGCGAGCGATTCCCGGTTTGATCGTCCTTCGCCCTGGCGATGCGAACGAGGTCTCCGAGGCGTACCGCATCGCGATGCTGCAAACGCATCACCCGGTGATTTTGGCACTCAGTCGTCAAGCGGTGCCGACGTACGACCGCACGAAGTACGGTGCCGTCAGCGGGGTGGCCAAGGGCGGTTACATCTTCGGCGATGCCGCCGGTGGCAAGCCCGATGTGATCCTCGTCGCAACGGGCACGGAACTGATGCTCGCGGTTGAAGCGTACGAGAAACTGACTGCTGAAGGTGTGAAAGCCCGCGTCGTCAGTTTGCCGTCGTGGGAACTGTTCGAGATGCAACCGCAAGCCTACCGCGACAGCGTGCTGCCACCCGCCGTGACGGCCCGCGTCTGCGTCGAAATGCTCTCGGCGTTCGGCTGGGAACGCTACGCCGGAAACGCGGGCACGATCATCGGCATGAAGTCGTTCGGCGCATCGGCCCCGCTCAAAGACCTGATGGTCCGCTTCGGCTTCTCCGCCGAGATCGTGCCCGCGTTTCCGGCGTAGCGTTCCCAGCCGAACGCCGAGAGCATTTCGACGCAGACGCGGGCCGTCACGG
>JAYSKW010000051.1:0-1100 GCA_043726085.1 Limnoglobus sp. | reverse complement strand
TACGATAACTTCGCCGAGAACCGCGACTTGTTCATGGAAGCCCAGGATCGCCAGCGCGAAGCGGTCGCGAACCAGGTGCGGCGCGAGACGGAATGGCTTGGTAGAAAGGCTGCCGCACGGACCTGTAAGGCGACTTCGCGAATCGATGCTGCGATGGATCGGCGCGTCGAACTCGCCGAGTTGCAGTACCGTTCGAGTGCGACCGGCGCGGCCGGGATCGACTTCGCGGGCACGGGACGACAAACGAAAAAGCTCATCAGCGCAACCGGCGTCGGCAAGTCGCTCGGAGGGCGTACGCTGTTCCGCGATTTCAATCTCGTTCTCGCACCCGGCTCGGTGATCGGCCTGCTCGGCGCGAATGGTAGCGGCAAAAGTACGCTGCTGAAAATCCTCGGCGGAGAACTCGATCCCGACACCGGCACCGTCAAACGCGCCGACGGACTGCGACTCGAAATGTTCGAGCAAGGGCGCTCCTCGCTCGACCTGAACGTGAGTTTGCGAAGATCGCTTTCGCCGAATGCCGACACGGTAATGTATCGCGGCCAACCGATGCACGTCGGTGGCTGGGCGAAACGATTCCTGTTCCAAACCGAACAACTCGAACTCGAACTCAGTGCGCTCTCCGGTGGCGAACAGGCACGGGTGCGGATCGCGCAACTCATGTTGCGCCCCGCCGACGTTCTGATGCTCGACGAACCGACGAACGACCTCGACATTCCCGCACTCGAAGTCCTCGAAGAAAGCCTCGAAGACTTCCCCGGAGCGGTGGTGCTCGTCAGCCACGACCGCGACCTGATGGACCGGTTGTGTACCGAAGTCGTCGGCCTCGACGATCGTGGCAACGCGGCGATGTACGGCAGCGTCGGCCAGTGGCTGAAGGCGATGGAAGTGCAAAATATCGCCGAAGCGAAAGCGACGACAAAGTCGGCGAACGCCGCCGCGGCTGCGACGAAGCCAAAGCGAATGAGCTACAAGGAACAGCAAGAATTCGACGGGATCGAAGCCGCCGTTTTGAAGGCCGAAGAAGCGGTAATCCTGCATCAAGCCGAGGTCGAGAAGAAGGCAACCGCCGGGCGCGAAGTGCTGAAAGTCGCCTGCCG
>JAYSKW010000050.1:0-3536 GCA_043726085.1 Limnoglobus sp. | reverse complement strand
GCCCGTATTGCGTAACAAAGAAGTCATCTTGGTGCCCAAAAATAATCCGGCGAACATCAAGACGGTCAAAGATATCGGCAACAAGGATGTCAAGCTCGCGATCGGCACGCCGGCCTCGGCGGTCGGTAAGCTCGCCAGTCAAGTCATTCAAAACGCGGCCGCCGCTTACGGATTCGAATTCGTGAAAGACGTGCGCGAGAACATCAAGGTTCAGGCCGAGAAAGGCAGCGATATCGTCGCGGCCGTCGCGGGCGGCCAAGCCAACGCCGCGATCGCGTTCGAATCGGACAAAGACGATTCGAAGTTCATTACCATCCCGATCGAAGATAAGTTCAACGTCGTCTCCACGTATAACGTTGGCGTGACGAAAAACGCGAAGAACGGCGCCTTGGCCAAAGAGCTCGTCGAACTCGTCGCTACCGGCGATGGCCAAGCCGTGCTCAAAAAATTCAATTACATGTCACCCAAGTAACGATCGACCCCGTCGCATGCATCGCTTCGATGATGAGGCGATGCTTGCGACATTGACGTTCCTCCGCAACCGATGAATGGACGGCTCTATGAAGAAGCTGCTCGCGTCTGCATTCGCTCTGGTCCTTTCGACCACGAGCATTGCATTTGCAGATACGGCGTCTGACACGAAGGCGCAAATCAAAGCGATCCAAGCGCAGGTCGAAGCGCTTCAGGCTCAAGTCAAGGAATTGAAAGAGAAGCAGGCGGCGCCCGCATCGGTCGGTCAGCCGGCGGCGGGCGACATCGCGCCGGCCGCGCCGCAAACGGGCACGCCAACCACGGACATCTTCGGACGACCCGTCGACGCTCAAGGGCGGACGGTCGATTTCCAGCCGGAGAAGCCGCCACAGGCGTTGACGATTTCACCCAAAGGTCCCGGCTTAACATTTCTGACCACCGGTGGAACCGTTCAACTGTACGGCAACATCGATTTATCGATGGATTTTACGACCAAGGGCTTACGCGGCGTGTATCCCGAGGCCAATAACGTGCGCCCGGTCGGAAACAACGGTTACCTCGCGGCGATCTCGTCGAATCTTTCGAATTTCGGCGTGCGCGGTAAGCAAAAAGTGTCGACCAATAGCGATTTCGTGTATCAACTTGAGACGCAACTCGACGTGGCGTCCAACCCGGGTGTCGGTTACAACACCTCGGCGCAGAGCAACGTCGTGAAATCCGCGCTCGTTTCGCGCAACAGTTTCATCGGCATGTCGAATAAGTACGTCGGTGCGATCAAGATCGGTAAGACCGACGCACCGTACAAAATTTCTACGGCGCGCATGAACCCGTTTAGTGCAGAACTCGGCGACTATCAGTCGATCATGAGCAACACGGGCGGCGACAATCGCGTGGAGTTCGGCACGCGTTTGGAACACGCGCTATGGTACGAGTCGCCGAAGATCGGCGGATTCAACCTCGCGCTCTTGGTCTCACCGGGGCAAAACCGTGGAGACGACAATGGCACCGTCGCCGCGGGATCGCCCGATTGCGCCGGTGGAAACGTTCCCGGCAGCGGCGCGACACCGCCGTTGTGCAACGACGGCTCGTACGGAAGTGCGTACAGTGGAAGCCTCGCATACACGACGGGAAAACTCTACTTGACGACCGCCTATGAAAAGCACAAAGACGTCAATCGCACGAGCGATCTTGCCGCCTTCGACAAGGGCGATATCGCGGACGAACATGCGATCAAAGGTGGATTCCAATACTCCCCATCGACAAATACGACGTTCAGCGCGATCTATGAAGACATGCAGCGCGACGTTCCTTCACGATTGAAGTATCAGGACGAGCGCTCGCGTAACGGCTTCTGGTTCGCCCTCACGCAGTTCGTCAATCCGAACGACAGCGTGAATTTCGGCTGGGGCCGCGCGAATCCAACGCCCGGAGATACCGGTCAGCATAATACGACGGGCGGCGCGAATCCCGACAATATGGCCAACCTGTATACGTTCGCCTTCAAACACAAGGCGAGCAAATTCGTCAGCGTGTACGCCGATTACGGTCTCGTGCTCAACCACCCGCAGGCGCACTTCGCGCTCGGGCCGGGCGGCCGAGCACTCACGACGGACTGTCACGACGGTTCGGCACCGGCAACGCTCGACATCAGTTCCGGCACCCCCGCCGTGGCCAACGACGGCCCGCATTGTTACGCGGGCGGCCGGATCCAAGGTCTTTCGACCGGCCTTCAGTTCCAGTTCTAACCGCAGATAATCGCTCGATGCCCCGTCCGCAGTTTCACGGGTTCGCCCGTGTCGCTGCGGATTTTTTTTGGAGTCGCAGTGGAGTTACGTATAACCGAGCGCCGTCCAGCCGAATTTCACGAGTGGCGCTGCGTCTTTCGCGAAGGCGACGATCGTTTTTCCGAGATCGGGGTCGCGTAGCGATTTGGGGTCGAGCGATTTCGAAACCACGAAGGACTTGAGTTTGAGGAAAGGTTCGCTCGGCGTCCCCATGCGATCAGCATATTCGCGCGCAAGCCGTGCCAGCAAAGTCGTTCGATGCGGCGATCCTCGCGCGTATCGCGACCAGCGCGTCGCGTTCTGGATGATAGAATCCCGATGCGAGAACGCCCGGTCGCGCCTTATCGCCATCGGGATAGAACGCCGACGTCGCCGCCGTTTTGTACGGTGATTTATCTTTTGAAAACCTGACGTCGCGGTAGATTCGGAACATTGGTTGACGCGGGTTGGGTGCGAAGCCGAGTTTCGCCGCCGCACAACCCGCCGCGACGTCGGCGATCAGCGCGCGCATCGGTTCCTCGACCTGCTCGTGATAGATGTCTTTGCGTTCGAGGAACCACGTGCGCTCGTTATTCTTTGCGAGGTCGCGCAAAAAGCTTAACCCGGCAGTGGGAAAGCCTTCGAATTGCGTCTTCATGTTCTAATTAGTCGAACATCTCCGGCTGCGTTTGCAACAGCTGATTGTAGATCGTCTGGAAATGTAACCAGCCGATGAAGTCGTTGCCGACGTGCTCGCGGCTGTAGCGTGCGCTCTTTTCGGAGACGATCTGCGGCTTGACGCCGGAGGCTTCGACTAAGAGTTGCTGACGGCAACACCGCTCGAGCGCGATGAACCAGAAGGCCGCGTCGTCGATGCTATGCCGACTTGCGGTGAGGATGCCGTGATTTTGGTGGAGTGCTGCGCGGTATTTTCCGAACGCCTCCGCGACGGAAAGTCCCGATTGTTTTTCAACGGCGACGGCGCCAGCAGAAGCACCGATCACGACGTGATCGTCGTAGAAACAGGCGGCGTCTTGACTGATCATGTCGAGCGGGCGACCCGTGCTGCACCAAGCGGTGCCGTAGATGGTATGCGCGTGACACATCGCCACGATGTCGGGATGAGCTTCGTGAACGGCGGCGTGTAAAACGAATCCCGCGCGGTTGACGGCGTACGTGCCTTCGACGACCGTGCCGTCGTGGTCGACGAGGATCAAACTCGATAACGTGACTTGCGAGAAGTGCACGCACATCGGATTGGTCCAGTACAGATCGTGATGTTCGGGATCGCGTACGGTGAGG
>JAYSKW010000049.1:0-3764 GCA_043726085.1 Limnoglobus sp. | reverse complement strand
GTCGGCTCGCCCGCCAACTGCTGGAGCCACTGGTTCCTGTTCCCGCCGCTGCCCTCCGAAATCGAAGGGTACGCACTCGCCGACGTCCGCCAAGTCGCACTCGAACTCATCGTCGAACGCTTCGGCCCGATCTGGACATTGTGCAAACATTACGGCGTCACTTTCGACCTCGAATGTCACCCGAGCGAACGCGCAATGGGTGACCTCGAGAGCGCCAGCGATTACATCAACCACATGAACCGTGCGGGCTTTGAAGGCACCGTCGGCTTCAACCTCGACGGCAGCCACCTCGAATGGCAGAACGTATCGGTGATCCAGTTCATCCGCGAGTTCAAGGATTACATCCACTGCGCCCACGTAAAAGGCGTGCAAGTCGAACGCGAGCATTGCCGCGGCGGTCGCCTCGGCGGCCACCGGAGTATGGGCCACTGGACCAACGGCTGGAAGTTCGTCACCGCCGGTACCGACCGCGACGCGAACAGCCTCGAAGAGATTTTCATCGAACTCAACCGCGTCGGCTACGACGGGGCCGTCAGCATCGAGTGGGAAGACAACGACGCGGACCAGATCTCCGGTGCACGGACCGCACTCGCCAATTGCCGCAAAGCCGATTTGCCACCAAGCGGAATGAAGCACGACGAAATGTTGAAAGGGTAAGGAGTCAACCTAAGGGAAATGACATTTCGTGCCAGCCCGCAGCGCAAGCAAGGGGAACCATCGGAAAACTCGATGCAGTCACTCGAACGTGGAAAGCGCACACCTTGCTCGCGCTCTCGCGCTGCGGGCTGGCACGATAACGTATCAAATCACCCCGCTCAAAGTGTAGCGGTCGTACGTCGTTTGAGCTTCGAGGTTAATCATGGTTGCGACGATCCCCGACCTTTGGCCCGGACTCAAACTCGATACGCTATCGCCAGCGACGATCTTGCGACAACAGGTGGCTTACATTCGCGTGAAGGGCAATGGCATACTCGATGCCGAATTGAGCACAGTCACCGGCACAGGCGACTTCATCATCCACCGCCTCGATCTGATTGCGCCAATTATGGGACGTGCCAAGTATCGCGTCCTGACCGCAACGCATCGCGAGGCCTATTACCCCGTTCAAATCGAAGCCGACTGCTTCCGAGTACCTGAAAAGAAGCCTGAGTTTAGTGCAATCTACGCTGCGGCAGAAGCAATAGCAGCAGTCAATTCTTATAGGTTTGAAGGGCAGCTAACTTGGCCCGCCGATGGCGATTGGCGGCCCGTTGCTTCGGATCAGGAATCTTTCCTTTCGCAAATCAAGGACGTCCTGGCGTCGAAAGAGGTTCGGGCGGTCATCGAGTCATTCATCGCGCGAACCAACGAACAAAATACGATTTCCAACGGTGTGGACTCGCCCGCGTAAACGGCTGAAAACAGCATTATCCACACGATTTTGCGAAGTCAATAAGTTCTTGACGATTTGACGTAAGTCGGAATTGCGCGACCTGCACGGACGTACCCAAAAGTGTCGCGAAATGACACAGAAGTGCGCGCAAATGACTTAGAAAAGGCGCGCACGGTCGATTTTTGGTCGCATTCGGTCGATTTTTGGTCGGTACTTGCGCCGAGGCGAAGCGAATGACCCTCGGCGTAACCCGCTATCCGAGTTCGAGATACGGCAAAATACCGCGAAACCGATAAGTCATTTGCAATCAAAAAGTGGCATTTTTAGACGAAAAAACACACGAAAACACGGTTTTTGAACGTCCGCAATTCAGACTTACGTCGATTTTTTCATCAATCGCAATTGCGAACGACCGCAAAAACTGCCACTCGCTTTTACCCCTCGCACTTGTCGAAACGGTTGTCGGGGCGTTTCCTAATCTGTGGTATTCACACGGAGGGGAACCGGCATGGCCGTTGGACTATCGCTCGTTGGGCACTTGCGACCCGAACACCGCGTGACGCTGACCGAAGCGCGCGACTGGTTGGCGCGGGCTGCCGTCTGGTTTGAAGCCGTCGGTGATGCCGTCCTCGACACGCGGCTCGTTCGGGATGCCGAAGACAAACCGCTCTTGCAGGTGCTGCTGCACCCCGTGGCGGACCTCGTCGAAATCCGCATCGGTGGTTCGGGCAAAGTCAAAGCGACGACGCGCACTTCGCCCGCCGGGCCAGGCTATCACGCGCACGTCTGTGCGCTGTTCAAGCAGATCGCCGCCGACTTTGAATTCGATTGGGACGAACCCGACGCCAACCACGACCCCGCACGCTACTTCGTTTCCGAAGATCGCGGCCGCCTCGAACGGCACTTCCTGCACTGGCTCGCCACCACCTGCACGACGGCACTGCGCGATGGGCCGACAGCTGCGGGCATCTACGCGATTGGGATGCCGCGGCAGCCGAAGTTCCGCCACGCGGGGCCGGTGCTGACGCCGCTCGGCCCAAAGCCCGTTGAATGGCTCCGCGAAGTCAGTGCGGACCCCGATAGTGGCATCGAGTTCTTCCCGTGGTGGGAACCCGACCTGAACGCGACGTTCTTCGCGCGCCGCGCACTCACCGACCTGTGGCTCGATTTCCCGTGGCGCGCACCGCTAACCGACATCGAAGGCGAACTGGTCGATCAGATTGCATCGGACTTGGCGAACGCGCATTCGCTGGATCCAAAGGCCGAATTGCCGTGGACCGAGTGGGCAGCAGTCGTGGCCGCGATCGAAAATGACACGTTAAAGTTCACCGTCGAGCCAGTTTCGGACGAACTCAAAGCCGAGATCTCGCAAAAAGCGAAAGGGCAATCGGCCGCCGAGATCGGCTATCGCCGTGCGCCGATCAGCGTGCCGCTCACCGGCGGTTGGCACGTCGAAATTCCCGGCAGTTTCGCGATCAGCCGAAACGAAGACGGCACAACTTGGACCGCTTGGAACGACGCGCGAACCGTCTGGTTCCGCGACTTGGCAATGGGCACGGACCTCTCCGCACGCGATGCTGTGGCTGCGGGGCGAAACAACCTGCCGAGCGGCGAAGCATTGCCACGATTGCAGAACGGCCACGTCGTAGGCGATGCCGTTTTCGGCCCGTATGTGGAAGACGGCCGCGCCGGTTGGCGCGTCTGCGGCGTAGTCGCCGCCGAGGGCCACCTCGCCACGTGCAACGTCTACATTTCCAACGAATCCGACCGCGAATGGGCGATTCACACATGGGAATCGCTCGGCCACGAATCGCACGGGTGACGTTGGGTTAGGGGAGTGAAATTCTTGAGATCGCGTTTCGCACAGCAGATTCGGGTCGTTCTGAATGGAGGATTTCATGCAGCACGAAGCTTGGAGCGATGGCAGCTTCTTCCCGATCATTAATCGCTCGGCTCGATCGGTCGTCGAAGTAGGTTCCACGATAATCTGGAGCGTCGAGGCGTCGAGTTGGGATGACGCGATGGCACGATGGCACGAGTGGAAGGGTTATGAACCCTATCGCCCAATGGACGACAATCCGGGGATTTATTCCGCTGCTGAAGAAGCGGAGGCGGCCCGCGATCGAGTCAACACTTGAAGCCGAGCTGCCACCAGAACTGGGTACTTGAGAGTTTGATGGGCTTGTCGGAAGTGGTTGCCCGGCGTATAGTTCGATTGCTATGAAGCACCCGGGGGCGAACTGGTATCGACCGGGCAGTTGAGGTGTTTGGTTGCGTGCCGAGGTTGATCGGTTGGCCTCGTAAAAATCCGATCAAATGATAACTGCAGAAACGCAGTTCTCTTTGGCTGCGTAAGGTAACACTTACTTCAAGCCCCGTTTGTCAGTCTTCG
>JAYSKW010000048.1:0-8491 GCA_043726085.1 Limnoglobus sp. | reverse complement strand
TCACCGAGACACTGGCCGGCTGGCACTGGGTCGCATTCGCGGGACTGTTGCTCCGCCGAGTCGCCAAATTGGCGAGCGAAAGTGCATAACAGGCTCTAGAACTTGCCGCTCCAAATGCAGTAAACACGCACGGAGCATAGTTCTGAGCATGTCTGCACCGCCGCGATCGTCTTTGGGTGTATCGATCCCACCACACGAGATAATGTCGAATGGCATCGGACATTTATCGAATAGTTTTCCCCAAGCCACTTGGAGGTGCTTCACATCGGTCTTGCCCTCGGTAATTACGACTGGCTTGGCCGACTGCTGTATCCGGTCTAAGACCCGTCGGTCGAACGCACTGGTGCGGGTGAAGGCAGCGAGAGCATGATTGAACTCGCTGAACTCCTCAGGCTCAATTAACTGACCGGAAGGCATTGAACGAACTTGAAAACCGTTTTCTTCGAAGGCGTTTCGTATCCCCATTACGAGCAGAGGCGAATGGGCAGTAATTATGAACTGGATTTTCGGAAACAATTTCATGAGTTCAGGCAACACACGGTATTGGAGGTCCACATGCAGGTGGAGATCAGCCTCGTCGAATATCACCATTCCGCGAACATCGGAGATATCGTTGAACGGGGCTCCGGCCAAGTCGTAGTCACGGATCACGTTGCTGAAGGCGCAGAACAACGCGGCTTGGCCTGCGGAGAGGCCAAGAAGACTAGGGACAACCTCTTGCCTCGCAGAACGTAAGTATTTCAAGGCAATCGTACCTGTGTTCCTGTGCGAGAAGCAGAACTGGGTCGAATCGTCATCTGCGCAGAGGATGCGAGCGAGTACCTTGCCGACGAAGTTGAGAATGTTGCTGTCCTTGCCAGGTGCATTGAATGTCCGCTCGTTTTCGTGTAGCAGTTTATCAAGCACCACGGCTTTGATCCACTCCAGCGTCGGCTTCAGGAGTGCGCGCGAGAAAATCCTTCGAGACGTATGTCCCTCGAACATGGACGGCTCTGGAAACCGCAGTTCTTCCGCAATCGATTGGTTATTTAGCCAGTCGGGCAACTCGTAGCGGTCTGATGGGAAATACAGAACCACGCTCTCGTCGAACAGTTTCCTGAGCGTACGGGATGGCACACGCTGGAGATGATGGTTTGGCTTAGAAGTTAGTGTGAAAAGGCTAGAACTGTGTTCTGGAATCTCCTTCCAACCATCATCTTCCGGTAGCGGACTGACTAGCTCCTCGAACTGCTTGCGTGAGCGATCAAGGATCCACTCTTCGAGCGCTAAGTCGTCGTTGAATTGGAGTTTCGCATGGTACCAGAACGCGCTGTGACGGATGAATCCGGGCGAGCGTACTCGGTAGACTTTGCCATGTTCTACCTCAGCTTGTTCATAGGCCGCTTGTTTGAAGCCGACGAGTGCATTGACGATCAAGGAAAGGAGTGTAGTCTTGCCGCTACCGTTCGGGCCGACCAGAACAAGCGGCAACGGGTATTCTCCTTGGAACGGTAGGTCGAAACGCAAGGCGGGAATCGGCCCTGTGTTCTCGACCGTAATCGTTTTCAAATGCATCTCGGCAACTCCTAAGGTTCCTACGAAGTGTGGACTGGCGGTTTATGTTGGCTGAGGATTCAGTCGTTCATTGCGCGCTTTGTTCAGCGGGTCGTCGCCACGCATGAGTTTCAGCGCGATGATGCGATCGAGCTTCAAGTGCTTGGCTTCATAAACGACACCCATCCCGCCCCGCCCGAGTTCGCCGAGGATCTCGTAGCCCGCAATGGCGTGGAAACCGCGTGCGGTGGCCGCACTGACAGTCGGCCCGCCGACTTGCACTTGCGTCGGGTCGATCGGCGGGGGCGTGTTCATCGTGGCACTCCGGCAGACGGTTGCGATTGGGTATATGGATACGGAAATTGAGGCGACACGCGACACACACACGAAATTGTGAAGTCAAAAAATCGGAGGCGATGCGTCGTAAGTCAGAATTCGCGATGTGCGCGGAGTGTCGATTTTTGACCGGAAAATGTCGTGGTCGGTCGATTTTGTGTCGTACTCGGTCGATTTTGTGTCGTGCTCCGTCGATTTTGTGTCGGTACTTTCGCCGAGTACCAATCGAAAGACCATCGGCGTAACCCACAACATCCGTTCGAGATGCGGAAAAACCCATCGAAACCGATCGGCGATTTGCGATCGAAAAGTGGCATTTTGAGTCGCATAAATGGCAAAAAACCGGTTTTTGAGCCTCCGCAATTCTGACTTACGTCGATTTTGGATGGAGAAGAATTCAGTGCCCAACGATTCAGCACCCGATTCGCCGCGTCGGAAGATATTTGCGATTCTCAAAAAATCATATTGCATTCCCAACGGTATCCACTTAATATCTCAGTACCTCCCTATCGAGCGGTAACACTCTCCCTTTCCCTACCGCTCAAATACTCTATTTTTCCTCATTCACGAGGTATGTCGTGCCGTTACGTTCCCTACGCCTGCGTAAGGCTTTTACGCTGATCGAGCTGTTGGTCGTCATCGCGATTATCGCGATTCTCATCGGGCTACTCCTGCCCGCCGTGCAAAAGGTTCGCGAAGCGGCGGCCCGCACGCAATGCGTCAACAACCTGAAGCAGATGGGCCTCGCCATCCACAACTTCGAGGGCGTCAACGGCTATCTGCCGCCCGCACTGGTCAACTCGGGGCGATTCGGCTGTAGTCCGTGTCCGCAAGCGGCCTCCTATTACAAAGGCGACGCGCAGTGGTACGTCTACAACCATAGCGGTTTCATTTTCTTGCTACCCGGCCTCGAACAGGAAAACCTGTATCGCCTCTACGACCAAATCGTTCCCGGTTCGCTGTCGAACCCATACGGCGTAGCGATGGCTCCGAACTATCCGATGCTCACTGCGACGCATCCGAATGCCATCGTGCAAAGCCAGAAGCTGAAAGTGTTCACGTGCCCGTCCGACCGCGATCCGGAAGTGATCTCGAACGCATTCAACCAGGGCGATTTCTATCAGCGACCGAACACCGCACGTAGTAATTACCTGTTCAGCGCAGGCCCGCAAACCGATTACAGCAGCCCCACGGCTGGGAATGACGGGGCCGTTTCCGGGGCGTTCGGCCACAACACGAAAGTGAAATTCTCCGGCATCAACGACGGAACGAGCAACACGATCGCGATCGGCGAATCGGTTCAGGTGAAATCGACTGCGAACGTTTTCGGGCCATATTGGGGTTCGGGCACGCACACCGCGACGATGGGCTACACGCCAGCCGGCGATCCGCGATTCAACATCAACGCCGCGTTCGACCCGAGTTGCTCGCCCAAAGGACCGCAATGTGCCTACGCATGGGTGTTCAGCAGTTACCACACCGGCGGGGCGAACTTCGTTTTGTGCGATGGCTCCGTGAAATTCATTCGCCAATCGATCAACTATGCCGATTTCTACGCGATGAACACGCGCGCTGGTGGCGAAGTGGTTCCCGAGAATTGACCGTACCGTTTCCATCGCAGCCGAACGGTCATTACGACCGTTCGGCTGTTCGTATTCCTAACACAATTTCGAGGATGACATCCCATGCGACTTCTTGCTGAAAGATTTTCGTGTCTGTTTGCCGCCTGCACGATGGCGTTCGCAATCGGCTGCGGCGGAGACGGTGATAAGCGCGACAAAGTCGTCGTCAAAGGGACCGTCAACGTCGATGGTGCGCCGATGGGTGGCGTGCTGCTCGGTTTTTTTTCGCCGGGTGAAAAAGTGGCCGTGGGCGCGGTCCGAACGCAAGACGACGGCACCTACGAGGTGATGTTCAAAGCCCATGCGGGTGAAGGAAACTACAAAGTGACAGCCACGAAACTGATCCCCAAACCTGGTGCGAAAGTCTCGACGCCCAGCGAAGGTATCGACGACTTTCAACTCGGTCTTTCCCAAGGAGCCAGTGCTCCAGTGAATTTGTTGCCCGATAAGTATTCCAAGGTGGAGAAATCCGATCTCAGTACGGTAATTCAAAAAGGCACGAACGAAGGCAAGAACTTCGCGATCAAGACGAAATGACGCGCACCGAGTTCCGCGGTTGGCGACTCAGCTCGCAACGCTTTCGCAACCGTTCACCTCGGGGAACGGTTGCCGAACAGTAACTGACAGGATTTGCAGGATTAACGAGATAAGATGAAAGAAGTTCTGTCGGTGCCCACATCGCAACGCCTCTTCGGCCACTCGCCATCCTGATTGCCAACTCACTCTTGACACGCGAAAGACTCTCGCGTATCCTTCACCTAAAGTTTTAGTTTTACGGTGCCAACTGGCATCTGAGGCGACACCTGTGGACGATCTGCCAACACCGACGGCCCGCGAACTGGAAATCTTGAAGGTGCTCTGGGAGCACGGGCCGAAGAGCGTCAGCGAGGTGCATCGCCTCATTAAAACGGGCGACGGCAAGAACCCGCACACGAACACCGTGCAAACGCTGATGCGCCTCATGGAAGCCAAAGGGCTGGCGAAACACACGATCGATGGGCGCACCTTCGTTTACGCACCGCTGTTCAGCCGCGAACAATCGGCCACGCGGTTCCTCGACCGCGTGTTCGATGGGGCGGCATCGCAGTTGGTAATGACGCTTCTGAAAGCCGAGCGAATCCCACCCGAGGAACTCGAACAAATGCGAAAACTGATCGCCGACGCGAAGAAAAAAGCGAACGGCTAACCCGGTTCCGATGCGAGGTCGTTATGGGTTCCCACTGGCAACAGATCGGCGGTTGGTTACTTCAGATCGCAGTTATCGGCACCGTCGTGCTGGGTGCGGTCGCACTCGGTTTGCGCGGAATGCGCTTGCCGCAACATCGGCACCGGCTGGCTGCGAGCGGCATGATGGCCATCGTCCTCGCGATACCGCTTTCGCTATTGCCGTCGTGGTGGAACGTCGAAGCCCCGCAATGGTCGTCGGTATCGGCCGCGCCGGAAGTTTCGGAGGCATTTGAAGTGCGGGCGGAACCGGAACGCTGGATCCGTGCGGACTCGCCGGAAACCGTGCCGACGTTCGTGGAAATCGCGCCGCTGCCAGACCGCAACGTTCGCTTAGTGCCATTGCTGATTCTGCTATATGCGACGTGCGTCTCGCTCGCACTGTTGCGATTGCTCGTGGGGTACGTCGGCTTGATGCGATTGCGGCGACGGCGCGAACCGTTGCCGTGCGAATGGGCCGTCGTTGCGAACGCGATGATCGCCGAACGGCACATCGCGGTTGGCCTATCGGGTGCCATCGCTTCGCCGGTTTGTTTCGGGATGTTTCGGCAAACGATTCTGCTTCCCGAAAGCACGATCGAACGGACGACGGCGAACGAACTGCGCTGGATTCTCGCTCACGAACTCGACCACTTGCGGCGTGGCGATCCGTGGACGGGGCTGTGGGTGGGGCTGGCGCGGGCGGTGTACTTTCCCGTGCCGTGGTTCTGGTCGGTTCGCCGCGAATTGAACTTGTCGCAGGAATTCCTCGCGGATGCGGCCGCCGCGCGGGGTACCGGTGAAGCGGTCGGTTATGCCGCATTTCTCGTTCGATTGTCGACTCCGCCCGAAAAGCCATCGTCCATCCGGTGCGTACCGAATGCGGTCGGCGTTCGCGCGAGTCCATCCGATTTATTGAGGAGAGTTACCATGCTCGTCGATTCCAAACCGCTACCGGAAGGTCGCCTCGCACGCCTGTGGTCGGCGCTCGCGTCTGCCTGCCTTATCGCGATCGCCATCGCACTCTCGGGAGTCGGCATCGGTGCCGACGACAAGCCGAAGGCGAAACCCGACGCTTTGCAAAACGATGCCGCGAAAACCGGGAAGTACTACCTCGTGACCGATTCTGCTGGCACAGGCGAACAGGTGACGGCCTTCCCCGCCACCGGCAGTGAGACGGTTTTGGACGTAGTTCCCAAAGCGGAGGGCAATGCGAAGCGCACGATCTGGATCGCACGCACTCTCGCCGGTCAGCCAGAGCAGATTCTGCCCGTCGACTGGAAAGCCATCACGCAACTTGGACGGACGAGAACGAACTACCAGATACTACCCGGCGATCGGGTCTACGTGAAGCAAGTCGAGAAACCCGCCGAAGTGAAGAAGGACGCAGCGAAGGCAAATCAATCTTACGGGCGACTCGTCATCGATTACGATGTGGACTTCGACACCAAAGCACTTCAGAAATCGATCGAGACGTTGCGGGCGGCGATCGAAGAAGTGAAGGATCAACCGGAAGCGCGCGCCGCACTGGAAAAGGCAATCGCCGCGCTCCACAAGCGAATCGACGCAGCCGCGAAAAACAGCATGCCGCCGAAGTTGTTCTCGATCGTACGCCGCGACGTTCACGCATCACCCGAGTCGGGTCGCCTCGGTATCGAGATCGAAGTCCTCGGCGCGGCACTGATCGCACAACTCGACTTGCCGAAGGGACAGGGGATTCTCGTTACGGCGGTGCTCAAGGATTCGCTGGCAAACAAGGTCGGGTTGAAGCCGAACGACGTAATCGTCGAACTCGGCGGCAAGCCCGTTTCCAACGATGCGGAGTCACTGCCGAAGATCATCGCCGCGATGAAGGCCGACGTGCCATTCGACATCGTCGTCGTCCGCAAGGGTAAGAATGAAACGATCCAAGGCGTGAAGTTCCCGGCTGCAAAGGGTAAAGCGAACTCGTCCTCGTCGATGTCGGTATCGGTTACCAACGACGATTTCACTATCGACTCGACGAAAGACAACGTCAAAATCCACATCGCTGGAAAGGTCGTCGAAGGCAAGGCCATCCCCTCGCAGATCACCGTCGTGAACGGGGAATTCAAGCACGACGTGAATACGTTCGAGGACGTCCCTGCCGTACACAAAGACGCGGTGCAGTTGTTGTTAAAGACTGTGGAGAAGGCGAAGTAATCGGGTAAGCTCGTTCCGCCGGGACAAGCCCGGCGGAACGTCGGATGTGAGATTCTTTCGCGCGCCGATTATACAATTCGCTTCATGCACCCTCGGAATGCTTCGCTCGATCTCCTCCGGGCACTCGCCATACTCATGGTGTTGGCCACGCACATCGCGAACTCGTTTGCGCGGGGGACACCGCTGGCGAACTGGCTCAGCGTCGGTGGGCGGGGCGTCGATTTGTTCTTCGTACTCAGCGGCTGGCTGCTCGGGTCGCAACTCTTTCGCGAAGTGCGTTCGACCGGCAGCGTGGATGTGAAACGCTTCTGGATTCGCCGCTGGCTACGCACACTTCCCGCCTATTATGCGGTGTTACTCGCGACATTTGCGCAAATCATCGTGCAAGGCAAAGCGAACCTCATCGACTGGCGCTACCTCGTCTTTTTGCAAAATTACCTTCCCGAGATGCCGTATTTGGGCGTGACGTGGTCGCTGTGCGTCGAGGAACATTTTTACCTCGTCATCGCCCCCGCAATCCTGTTCGCGTTCCGCTATCGTTGGGCGTTTGTACTCGTGGCACTCGCGGTTGTCGCGTTGATCGTCGCGCATATTCTCGGTTACTACACGCATCGCGCGGACTATCACATGCGCGAAACGCACGTCGTGTTCGTGCAGTGCCTGACGGGGGTGCTGCTCGCGTGGGTCGCCGAGTTTCGCCCGCGAACGTGGCACGGTTTGCGAAAAGTATCGGGCATCTGGGCAGTGCTTTCGCTTTTGCTGATTCTGATCGCGTCGTGGAATCGTACTTACGGCAACTGGATGCTACCCGACTGGGGCACCGGCGGCTGGGCGATGATTTTCGCCGGGTGGATCGTCCTCGCGAACTCGTCCGCATTCTGGCGAACGGCGGTGAAATCGCGTGCGATCTCGTTCGTAGCGCTTCGCGCGTATTCGATCTATCTCGTTCACACCGAAGCGATTCGCGCCGCCGAAAAATTGCACGCACTACCCACAGAATTGCAAGCATTACTCGCCGTCGTACTGGCGTTCGCCGGGGCAGAGGTTCTCTATCGTGCGGTTGAACGCCCATGCTACCAGTTGCGGGACCGCTGGGCGAAACCCAGGTGACCTTTAGTAGTGGGCGCGCAGTTCAAACACGATGATTTTAGGTAGGAGAGTCCTTCGTTCTTGATTTTCTGGTAGCCGCAAGTCTTTAGCCTGCGCGGGGCAAATACCCTAAAAAACAAGTTGTGGCGAGTCTTCGAGACGCGACGCCATAAGCCACAATGCCCATGGGTGCGGCCCTCACCCACGATACCACCATGGGCTACGTGAGCGATCCTTTCAGGACCGAAGAACAGAACCCGACACTGAAAGTGTTGCTCTCTCAGCCCATGGTGGTACCATGGGGCGTGGGCAAATACCCTATAAAACCGGTCGTGGCGGGCCGGTCGTGGCGGGTCGGTCGGGTGTGCGTCGCGATTGTTGGTGGCAAATTTGTTCACTTCGGCGTAGTTTTGACTGCGGAGAGGAAATTCCCCCTTGTAGGTAGGAACCCGTCATGTCTGAACCGCTGGCACCCGATCTCGAAGCGAAGGCCCAAGAACTCGCTGCGCGGATTCGCACGCGATCCG
>JAYSKW010000047.1:0-5419 GCA_043726085.1 Limnoglobus sp. | reverse complement strand
GCCGGGTACCGACTGCCCCGCAAGAACTTCGCGTGGAATTTTCGGGAACACGCTCGGCCCGAACGGCGTGAGATTCAGTTTGCCACTCGCCATCAAGATTGTGTCGCGCACTTCCTCGGCCGCGAGGCGACGCATGTTGAACCGCCAGTAAAACGCATTCGCGGGGTCGCTAATCAAGTTCGCGGCGTTCGCGTTCGCGGAGCGCTGATACGTCTGCGAGAGCATGATCGACTTGTGCAACCGCTTGATCTTCCAGCCGCCTTCGACGAAATCGCTCGCCAGCCAGTCGAGTAGCTCGGGGTGCGTCGGCATCTCTCCGAGTTTGCCGAAGTCGCTCGGCGTCGGGACGAGGCCTTTCCCGAAGTGGTACTGCCAGACGCGGTTGACCATGACGCGGGCCGTCAGCGGGTTGCTCTTCGAGGCGAGCCAATTCGCGAGTACCGTGCGTCGGCCACTCGTTTTCGCCCCCTTCGCGGGTGCGGGAATCACCGGGTCCGGGAAGCCAAGCACCTCGGGGAAGCCGGGTGCAATCACTTCGTCTCGCGGTGCGTGCGGGTTGCCTCTCGCGAGCAGGTGAACCGTTGGCGGTTGCACCTCGCAATGATTCACCGACAGCGCCAAGTCTTGGTTCGGCAACGCCTTTTGCTCGAGATCGAGCCGTTCCTTCTTGAGTTTGCCGTAATCGCGTTTCAAGTCGCCTTCAAAAAATTTCACCGCCTTCGCGATCACTCGCGGCCGATCCGGCCCCTCGGATGCGCGTTGATCCTCGGCCGGTAGCTTCTTGATCGCCTCGACTTCGATGACGTTCATCTGCTTGACGAGTTCGCGAACCCGTTCATTCCGCGTGTTCAACTCGACTTCGTAAACCTTCCGCTTATCGGGCGCAGTGATGTCCGAGGTGTTCGTCGACGACGTGGTGCCGCGAGTGTCGCTGAATGGGCGAATGTCGCGGAAAAATGCGAGTAATTTGTAGTAATCGGTCTGCGGGATCGGGTCTTTCTTGTGGTCGTGGCAACGCGCACAGTTGACCGTCATCGCGAGGAAACCTTGCGCAGTCACCGTCACGAGATCGTCGTAGCCATCGAACAGCGATTGCTTCGCATCGGCCGGTTCGTCGTCCCAAATACCGAGGCGATAATAACCCGTCGCGATGATCGCATCGGCGGACCATTCGGGAAGTTCATCGCCCGCGATCTGCTCTTTGATGAAGCGATCGTACGGCTTATCGTCGTTGAAACTTCGAATGACGTAGTCGCGGTAACGCCAAGCGTTCGGCTTCGGGCCATCGCGTTCGTAGCCGTTCGTTTCGGCATATCGAACGATGTCGAGCCAATGCCGCCCCCACTTTTCGCCGTAATGTGGCGACGCCAGAAGTGCGTCGATCAACCGCGGATAGGCATCGGGCGAAGCATCCGCCAGGAATGCGTCGATCTGCTCTGGCGTCGGCGGCAACCCCAACAGATCGTAATACGCACGGCGAACGAGTGCAGACTTCTCCGCTGGGCCGTTCGACTTCAAGCCCTTCGCAATCAGCTTGCTCTGGATGAACGCATCGATCGGCAATGCATCTTTCACGAACGGAATCACCACGGGTTTCACTGGCTGATACGCCCAAAATTTCTTCGCTTCCTCGGTGACCACCGAAGGGGCCGCCGGTGGACTCACGACGCTCTCGCCGAGGTCTGCGACGCTCACTGGCATTCGCTCGTGTACCCACTTGGTGAGGATCGCGATTTCCGAATCGGGCAGCTTCCCCGACGGCGGCATCACCTCGGTACCATCGCCACGCTTGTTTAGAATGGCCTGAAGAAACAGGCTATCCGCTGGTTTTTTGAGATCGAACGAAGGCCCTGTGATGCCACCCGCAATCACCGCCGCCCGGTTCGAGAGACGTAGTTCGCCCTTGATCTTCTCACCCGCACCGTGGCATTTGAAGCAGCGCTGCACGAGAATTGGCTTGACGCTCTTCTCGTAAAACGCGACTTGTTCCTTATTGAAGCTCGGCTTCTTTTCCTGGCTCCGCCCAACGGCAGACATCGCAAGAAACGCAACCAGCAACAACGCGGTACGCGGTCGTGACAGCATCAACATGGATCGTGCCTGTGAGGCAGAGTGGGGCAGGTGTGGCACAAGCAATTATTCTGGATTCCAAAGATATTATAGCTTACTCACATTCACTGTTCAAGTCGCTACAGGGGATTTCGTTCGTGAACGAATCCAGCTTCGGAAGCTCCCACGCGAAACCGCAAAGTCAAAAAATCCAAGGCGATGCGACGTAAGTCGGAATTCCCGGCGTGCGCAAAGTGACGCAAAAGTGTCTCCAAATGACATAGAAATGTCGCGTCCGGTCGATTTTGTGTCGTGGTCGGTCGATTTTTGGACGGTAGTTGCGGCGAGTGCCAAACGAAAGTGAATCGGCATAATCAACGATACAGGTTGAGGATACAACAATAACCCACGAAACAGATCAACGATTTGCGATCAAAACCTGTCAATTTAAGATCGAAAAACACCCCAAAAAACGGTTTTAGAGTCTCCGCAATTGTGACTTACGTCGACAGATTTCGAGCCAGAACGAGATTTTCGACGAATTGCCTCGTGCAATTTTCCCACGAATAGCGTCGAGCCTCTTCGATGCAAGCAGATCGTGAGCCGGTCGCCAAAGCGTTCCGGATTGCCGTGCCAAGGTTATCGTCCAACGCACCGAGTGTGAGCTTGGTGATGATGTCGATCGGGCCAGTCACGGGAAACGCCGCCACGGGCAGTCCGCACGCCATCGCTTCGATCATCACCAGGCCGAAAGTATCCGTTTTACTAGGGAAAACGAAGAGATCCGCCGCTGCATAAGCGGCAGTAAGGGCTTCACCCTTCAGGAACCCGAGGAACACCGCTTGCGGGTATTTGGCCTGCAACTCCGCACGTGCGGGACCGTCGCCGACGATCACTTTCGTTCCCGGCGTTTCGATCATCAAAAACGCTTCGATGTTCTTTTCCACCGAAACACGACCGACATAAAGCAGCACGGGAACCGGGAACTGGCTCGATCGCTGATCCCCCGCTCGAAACACCGTAAAATCGACGCCACGAGACCAACGCCGAATCGGTGTGGTGAAGCCACGCTGTTGCAAATCGGCTTCCAGGCTAGGCGTCGCAACCATGATCGCGCTAGCGCGGTTATGGAACCAGCGAAGGAACCGGTAGCTCCAACGTGCGGGGAAACCGGTGAGAGTTTGAGCATATTCGGGGAACTTCGTGTGATACGATGTGGTGAAATTCCACGCGCGTTGCCGACAATACTGGCGAACCAGCAGCCCGATTGGCCCCTCCGTGGCGATATGAATGCAATCTGGCTGAAACGATTTGATGCAGTGGTTGATGGTACCGGGACGCGGGAAGCAGATCGGGATTTCCGGGTAGAACGGGATTGGAATCTGCGAAAATCCCTCAGGCGAGACGACTCCGACGATGTGTCCCATCGCTCGGAGTGTGCGTGTCGTCGTGTCGAGCGTCCGCACGACCCCATTGACTTGCGGGTGCCAGGCATCGGTGGCGATCAGAATACGCTGCTTCATGTGAAAGGTGTTTTATGCCCGTAGACCCCGACAAACGCAAGATTCGCGAGTTGAAACGCGTTTTGAAGAAGCGTGGTAACAAACACCGTCGCCATCAACTCAAGCGTAATCTGGCCGATAATCCCGAAGACGCAGCCAACGACGTCGAGCAACTCGGCCGCCACCGATCCGAATCGTTAAACGGTCTGGATCAAGACGGCAGGCGGAAACAAAAGCTGGATTCACCAGCAGACGAGTGATTTATGCCAACACGCCCTTCACCACGTCGCCATGGACATCGGTTAGCCGGAACTGACGGCCCTGATACTTGAACGTCAGTTTCTTGTGATCGATGCCGAGCAGGTGCAAGATCGTCGCTTGATGGTCGTGAACGTGAACGGGATCTTTCGTGATGTTCCACGCGAACTCGTCGGTTTCGCCGTGGCTGTGCCCGCCCTTCACGCCACCGCCCGCCATCCACAAACTAAACGCCCGCCCGAAGTGATCGCGGCCCGTCGGCTTATCCGCCGGCCCTTGCCCGAACGGCGTTCGCCCAAATTCACCGCCCCAAACGACGAGCGTACTATCGAGCAACCCGAGACGTTTAAGATCCTTCACGAGTGCCGCTGACGGCTGGTCGGTGTCTTTGCACTGGACTTCGAGTTGCGTGTGGAGGTTGCCGTGCTGGTCCCAGCCGCTGTGCATGAGTTGCACGAAGCGCGTACCGCGTTCGAGCAAACGGCGGGTAATCAGGCAGTGCCGCGCGAAGCTGCCGGGTTCGTGAACCATCGGCCCGTACATGTCGAGGATGTGCTTCGGTTCGTCCTTGAAATCGAGCAACCCCGGTACGCTCATCTGCATTTTGAACGCCATTTCGTACTGCGAAATGCGCGTGTCCGTTTCGGGGTCGCCGTACTCTTGCAGGTGTTGTTTGTTCAGTTCTTGAATGCCATCGAGCAGTTGTCGGCGCGATTCGCGTGAGATGCCCTCGGGGTTGTTCAGATACGGCACGGGGTCGCCGGTTGCGCGGAATCGCGTGCCCTGGAACTTGCTCGGCAAGAAGCCACTGCCCCAGTAGTAATCGTAAAAGAGTTGGCCGCAACTGCGGATTTTATCCGAAGACGTCATCACCACGAACGCGGGCAGGTCGCTCGCCACGCTGCCGAGGCCGTACGTCACCCACGCGCCGAGGCTCGGACGGCCAGGAATTTGTGCACCGCTCAGGAAGAACGTTACACCCGGTGCGTGATTGACCGCTTCCGTGTTCATCGATCGAACGACGCAAATGTCGTCCGCGATCTCGCCCGTGAACGGCAGCATCGTACTCAGTTCCAGCCCGCTCTTGCCCCATTTTTTGTAAGGCTTGATCGCGGGTTGTACGGGCCATTTTTTGTAACCCGCGGTCATCGTGGAAAGGCGCGTCGTACCGCGAACACTCTCGGGAAGATCTTTCAAACGATACTTTTCGAGCGTCGGCTTCGGGTCGAACAAATCGAGGTGCGACGGTCCGCCACCCTGCCAGAGGTACACTACCCGTTGCGCTTTCGGGGCGAAATGCGGCAGCCCCGGCAACGCGGGTTGCCCGAGCGGCTTCTCCGCGGCTCTCGATTCTTGCTGCAAAAGCGAGGCGAGTGCTGCCACGCCGACGCCGCTGGCGGCGCTGCCGAACAGTTGGCGGCGCGTGACGCGGATCGCATTTTCAGTGATCGGTTCCATGTCACTCCCGTGTCAGTGCTTCGTCGAGATTGAATACCGCGAGCATCAGGCTTGCCCACGCCGCATGTTCGACCGCATCGAGTTTCGGTTCCTGCGGGGCCGCCCCGACCGTGAGGAACTTCTTCGCCGCAGCGGGATCTGCCTCAAAGCGT
>JAYSKW010000046.1:0-5588 GCA_043726085.1 Limnoglobus sp. | reverse complement strand
CTCCAAAGCCATCAGCGACTTTTCGAGCAGGATCATGTCCGCCGATTCTTTTGCGATGTCCACGGCGGTATCGACGCTGATACCCACGTCGGCCGTACGGAGCGCCGGCGCGTCGTTGATGCCATCGCCCATGAAACCGACAGTGTGTTGCCGCGATTGCAACGCGAGGATGATGCGACGTTTGTGGGCTGGGGAGACGCGGGCGAACAGCGTTGTTTTCTCGGCGGCGTCGGCCAGTTGCTCGTCGGTCATCTTCTCGACATCGTTGCCGAGCAACACGAACTCCGTGGATAACCCGACCTCTTTGCAGACTTTGCGGGCGACCAAATCGTTATCGCCCGTGACGACTTTGACGCGGACGCCGTGACCTTCGAGTGCCTTGATGGCCGCCTTGGCGGTGTCTTTCGGCGGATCGAGAAACGCGACGTAGCCGTTGAGGATCAGGTCGCATTCATCAGCCTTCGAGTACGGTGTCGCGCCGCCCGCCACGGCACCGTGTGCGGCGACGTCTTTGCTCGCGATGGCGAGTACGCGGAAGCCATCGGCGCTCAGTCGTTCGTACTCTTGTTTCAGTTCGACGATCAGCAAACTTTCCATCGCGAAAAGCTCGCCATCGAGTTCGAATTTCTTGCAGCGTGGGAAGATCTCCTCCGGCGCGCCCTTGCTGATAATGCGATCCTGGCCCGTCGGCGTGCGAACGACGACCGACATGATGCGACGTTGAAAGTCGAACGGGATTTCATCGACCTTCGTGTAGTTGGGGATGGCCGCATGTTCGTGCGTTTCGGTGTGGGCGAGGATCGCGCGATCGAGGACGTTCTTCAGCCCCGTCTGGAAGTGGCTGTTGATGTACGCCATCGCCAGCACGCCCTGATCTTCCTTCAGCACCACGTCGCAATACTTCTCCAAGATGACGTGATCCATCGTCAGCGTGCCGGTTTTGTCGGTACACAGAACGTCCATCGCGCCGAGGTTCTGAATGGCGTTGAGCCGTTTGACGATGACTTTCTTGCGGCTCATCGCGAGTGCGCCTTTGGATAAACAGACCGTCACAATCATCGGCAGCATCTCGGGCGTTAACCCGACGGCAACGGCAACCGCGAAGAAAAACGCCTCGGTCCACTCGCCTTTCGTGAAGCCGTTGATGAAAAAGACGAGCGGCACCATCACCAAAATAAACCGCAACATTAGCCAGGTAAAGCGCGCGATGCCTTTGTCGAACGCGGTCAGTGTCGTCTGTTCGGAAAGCGTCTCGGCCATGCCGCCGAGGTACGTCTGGGCACCCGTGGCCACGACGACCGCGAGTGCCGAGCCGCTCTCGACGCTCGTACCCAGGAACGCGATGCTCGTGAGTTCGAGCGGCGCGGTGGTGGCCGCCGTTTTCTCGGTCTCGAACTTCTCGACGGGAAAACTCTCGCCGGTCAACGAGCCTTGCGTGACGAACAAATCTTTCGCCGTCACGATGCGGACATCGCCGGGAATCATGTCGCCCGCTGCCAGTTTGACCACGTCGCCCGGTACGAGTTCCGACACCGTCACTTCGCGTGGCGTGCCATCGCGGACAACCGTTGCCGTCACCGAGATCATCGCTTTCAGCTTCGCCGCGGCGCTGTCCGCTTTCGCTTCTTGAATGAGTTTCAAGCCGACGCCGAGAACGATCATCAGCGTCATGACGATCCCGGCCCGGTCGTCGCCGGTGGCAAACGAGATCGTCGCCAGCACCACGAGCAGAATCACCAGCGGGTTGATGACCGCGTGCCAAAACAACTTGCCGATACCAGCACGTTGGTCCTTCGCCAACACGTTCGGCCCATGCTCGGCGTACCGCACATTCACTTCGTCGGTCGTGAGTCCATCGGGACCGGTGGCCATCCGCGCATACACGCCCGCCGCATCCAACGCCGCCGACTCGACGACCGACGACGAAACCGAAATTTGCGGCTTCTCCCGCCGAATCGCTGCAAAAATATTCTTCGGCAGCACTTGGTGTCGAATGCGGCGATCCATGCGTTAAGCTCCTCAATCGGTCGATGCCTAATCGTGTTTTACGCAAAAAAGGCTCGGTTCCAAACCGGCCAAAGTTTGTACGGCTTTCTCCTTCGCATCTGGACTTTGCCGATGTCTCGCATAGCATCAAAATATACAACGGAGACGCTGAGATGCAAGAACTCGAACTACAGTTCCAATTTCTATTCGCCGGCATCCCATTTTTAGTGCCGCTGGCATTAGTGCTCCTCTTAACGCATCGCGTCGTCGCGAAGCAGTTCGGAGCGGAACGTTTGTTTTGGAACGAGAGTATCGTCGTTCAATTGGGAGCGTTCTTCTCGGTGGGGATGCTCGTCGGCGTCACGCTGTTCGTGTGGTATCTGATCGATCGCCCAAATTGGGCGGCCACGCAATGCCAAGGCTCACGGGTCACGCTATTCGGATTAGATACCACAAATCGCGGGTACGAACTGCGAACGGTGGGCACCTATTTGTTGGTCTGGTTGTTTTTGTATGGCCTCTTGTTATTCGTGCCGAAGTGGATCGTGGCCTATCGTATGCCAACAGTCGACGACAAGCGAAATCAATTTCTCAAATCGCGGAAGTACCTCTGGCCGGGCGTATTGGGTTATGCACTGAGTATTCCGTACGCCATGTTGCTGCACGCATTACGACATCACTTACAGCCCGATATCTGGCAACTGCGGCTCGACAATCTCATGGATGAGAGATTCGACGGGAATCCGATCTTAGCCAAATGGAAATCGGATATCGGAACGAGCTTCTCCGTCGAGCAGATTCGCTTTCAGATTTACGAGTTGCACACCGTGGCACTCTATCTGGGTTTGCTTGCCGTACTATTGACCGCAGCTATTCTCGTGGCATCCGTCATCGTGCGAAAGCGTTCGGGGTGTCGTGCGAAAGTCGTCTTCGGCCCGATGGTATTATTGAGTTTAATGCTCATTATTTTCGTCACGTTTTACGGTTCGTTCGTCTTCAACTTTCGGATGCCGGTCATCTCGATTTTTGCGATCGCAGTTTGGTGGCTGTTTTTGAATGCCTATCAGTTTGGCGGTCGATATTCGCCTGACAAACACAAGATGCGCTTCATCGACTTAGACCCCGAGTACGACAATCTCGTGACGCTCGAACCGACACTCGACCCACTCCAACCGTTGACGGATACGACGCAACCGCGACCGGGGCCGGTGGCCAAGCCCCCGATCGATGGTGCGGATGTATTGCGTATCCTGTGCGAGCGGTGGCAGGCGACGCACCAAGATCGCACGAAGCCGAAGATCGTTCTCTTCGCGTGCAGTGGGGGAGGCATCCGTGCGGCGGCGTGGACGGGCGTGGTACTCGAAGGCCTCGAGCAGTACATGCCTTTGAACTTCCCCGATCACATTCGCCTCATGTCCGGCGCGAGCGGTGGCATGGTCGGTGCCGCGATGTATGCCGCCGACTTCGATCGGTCTCGCACAAATCGCGGCATCGTGGAACCTACAAAAGAAGATAAAGAAGTTGGACTCTGCGGACTTTCCGGTAGCCTCGCCGAACAATCGCTGTTGCCGCTCGTCCAGACGATGATTCTCCGAGATTTCTTTATCGCGCCGATGCTGCCGAAATGGATGTTGGATTATTTTTCGGGTTCCAATTACATGGATCGCGGCCAACGCACGCAGTGGAAGTGGGGCATGAACGCCGAGTGCCGCGGCTACGAGCCTGGCAAGACGCCGTTCGACCGCACATTTGCCGATCTGTACGAGTTGGAAGCCGTGGGGAAACGGCCGTCGTTGATCGTTCCGCCGATGTTGGTCGAAGACGGGCGGCGATTGCTCATTAGCAATCTCGATCTCTCGGCACTGGCCTCGCCATCGGTATGGCCGATGGGCGAGCCGGTAAATGGTCCGTACACGCGCTCGATGCTCGAATTCTTTCGCCTATTTCCGAAGTCGCACGATCGGTTCACGATCGGCACCGCGAGCCGTATGGCCGCGAGTTTCCCGTTCTTCGCGCCCGCCGTCAGCCTGCCCACGCTACCCGCACGTCGCCCGGTCGATGGCGGATACTTCGACAACTACGGCATCGATGTGTTGTCGAATTGGCTAATGCACCATCGCGACGATGTGTTGAAGTACACTGGTGGCGTTCTCTTGGTCGAAGTTCGTGCGTTCCCGCTGAAAGATGCGAATCGTTCGTTTGAACCGGACTACGAATGGGAACCGGCGGCGTGGGACTTGGGGCCGCTCGTTCGCGGTATTGTCGACCCGATCGGCACGCCTTTACACGGAATCATCGACACGCGCGTTGCGTCGCAGTATCTGCGGAATCGCATGGTCCTCAAGGCGGTCGATCAGACGTTCAACACAAAGAATCAAAATGATTTCTTCCGCAGCGTCGTATTTGAACTCGATAAAGATGCATCGCTGAACTGGTACATCTCGTCGGTCGAAAAGAAAGTCATCGTCGAAGAGTTCTTCACAGATACGACTCGAAAAGAACTGTCCGAGCTGGCGAAACCGCGCGTGGACGCGATGCGAAAGTGGTTCGGCAACGGCGGCGGCTAACGAACGACGCCCACGGCAAAGGCCATGGGCGTCGCTGTTTGTTCGTACGAAGTCAGTGCTATAGTACGCAGCCTGTTCCGATCGGCTTTTCTCGCTCAGGAATGAATCGACTTGCGGGAAACGTGACCCTTAGCGAATAATTTGTGGTGACGAATCGGATCCTCATTCCAAGCGTGACTCTTCGTCGCGGATTGCGTCCTGGCCTGCACCACGACCTTTCGGAGTGGAGGACAACACAAACCAAATGAGACCGACGAAGAAAACGGTTACCAACAATCCAATTGCGACGTAGATACTTGCTGGTAGCTTCGACCTCGCACTGATTCCTTTTTTCTTTTTTTTCTTCTTCTTTCGCTGGACCGGTTTCGGGGCGTCGACGGGATCCTCGGTGACAACCGGGCCATCGATCACGACCGCGAACCGATACTCGCAGGCTTGGCATCGGGTGAATTTGCCCAGTTCCGATTCGGGAACCGGGAACGGGTTCTCACATGCGGGACAAACAATCGACAACATGGTTGAGCCTCAGAATGACCCGTACTACGAGCGATCCCAACAATGCATATTTCGGGCGGCGTGATTCGATACGTTTTTGTTAGCCCGACGCGCAAGCGAGGAGAACCCGCTAGAAGGCACGTCATCGCAGAAACGACAGTAATCCCTCGCTAGCGCGTCGGGCTAACAAGAATGTTGTTAAACCGGTGACGTGTCATTTCCGACTATGTGAAGTATATCTCGCATGAAGTCGTTCGTTCAGGCGTCTTGTTCTACGCAAAAAGCCAAGGGACATTCGTCCCTTGGCTTCGATTGTCGCAGTCATTCCCGTGCTAGTACATGACGTCGTAGCCGCTGCCGGACTTCTTCGTGTCTTCCTTCTGCACGTCGGCGACGAGTGCGTCGCTGGTGAGCAACAGCGTCGAGACGCTGGCGGCGTTCTGCAACGCGCTACGCACGACCTTCGTTGGGTCGATGATGCCGTCCTTCACCATGTCGACGTACTTGTCCGTACGGGCGTTGTAGCCGTGGTTGACGTCC
>JAYSKW010000045.1:0-5478 GCA_043726085.1 Limnoglobus sp. | reverse complement strand
CCTTCTGCGTGAGTGCCTTCATCAGGCGAACGTTCTGGTGAAACCAATCAAGTTTTTCATCGTGGATGCCGTTGCGGAGGCCGCGATTATCGTTTCGGCCATCGCACAAATAGACGCGAATCGGCTTCTTTTCGGCTTCCATCACTCGTTCCGGGTAGACGTGACCGCCGCGGAGATTCACGAAACTGCCGACGTTGCTGAGCACCTTGCGAAACGCATCAGGCCGCTCCCACGCTACCGTGAATGCCGCAATCGCACCCGAACTCGATCCGCCAATTCCGTGCAGGTTCGGATCCTTCGAGATGTTGTAATCCTTGCCCAGTGCGGGCATCAATTCTTCGGTAATGACCCGTGCATACTTGTCGTCGAGCGAGTTGTATTCGGTGGGGCGATTCGTGTCGCGATCGCCCCAGTTCTGCGGCGTCGGCTCGGGTTGCTCGGGTTTGCGGCCCGGATTGATGAACACCCCGATCATCACAGGAATTTCGCGGCGATAGATGAGGTTATCCATCACGTTCTGCACCCGCATATCGCCCTTCTCGTTCTTGAACGCCTGGCCATCTTGATAGACCATGAGCGCCGTCGGAATCGTGGCATCGTACTGCGCTGGCACGTACACCCAATACGTGTGCTGTGTGCCCGGATACACCTTGCAGGGCAGCACGAACGGCCCACGAATCTCGCCCTTCGGCACCCCCTCCTGCGGCAACGAATCCGGCCCCAGTCGATACTGCGAATCGCCATTCGGGGCCTTCTCCACAGGCTTCGCCGGAGCCTGCGCGAACGCCATCATGGCAACTGCTAGCAATGCAGTACTGAAGCCGAACGCCATACATTTCTTCATTCAAAAACACCTCTAAAAAAAGAACGATTGAAACTCTGGTACTCACGACTCACTTCCCGTCCAGCATCGCACGCCGGATGAAGTCGAGTTGTAGTTTTGTGTAGTGTGGGTTTATGATGCCGTGGCGAGACAAGGGGTAGATCATTAACTCGAATGGCTTGTTGGCCACTTGGAGTGCATCAGCGAACTGCATCGTGTTTTGCATATGCACATTGTCGTCGATGAGGCCGTGGATGAGTAATAGTTTGCCGTGGAGGTTGGCGGCGGCCTTCACGCACGATGTGGCATCGTAGCCTTTGGGGTTTTCACTCGGCACACCCATATATCGTTCGGTGTAAATCGAATCGTATAGTCGCCAATCGGTGACGGGTGCGCCCGCGATACCGGCGGCGAATTTCTTGCTGTGCGTCAATGCGTAGGCGGTGATAAACCCGCCGTAGCTATGCCCGCTGATGCCGACCCGCGTGGCGTCCACCCACGGCTTCTGGCCGATCCAGTCGACCGCGGCTTCGAGGTCTTTCAGTTCTTGCACGCCGAGTTGTCGGTAAGCGGTCCACGTGGAAATGGCTCCTTTTCCAGATGCCGATCGCGGATCGACGCGTAACGAGACGATGCCCAGATTCGCCAACGCTTGCTCAAAGCCACGCCAACCCCAGCCTTCGCGGATCGTCGGCGCGTGCGGCCCCGCATACGTCGACACCCAGATCGGGTACTTCTTCAACGGGTCGAAATTCGGCGGATACACGATCGCCGCTTCGAGTGTAAAACCATCGGCTAACGGAATCGTCGTGCGCTCATATTTTCCGAAACGATACTCGTCTCGCGCATACATCGGGTTCGTATCGAGTATGCGGATGATTTTCCCATCGAATGTACGCAGTACCGACTTCGTAGGCGTGTCCTGATCGCTATCGCGATCGATATACAGATCGCCCTTCGGTGCCACGCTGACGGTATGCGTGCCGTTACCCATTGTGATGCGCTCGCTGCGCGATCCGTCGATCATCGCGCGATACAGATTCGTTTTAAGTGGTGCGTCCTTCGTGGCGGAAAAGTAGATGCACTTGGCGTCTTCATCGACGCGGTGAATATCCTTCACTTCCCATTCGCCATTGGTGACGGTCTTGATGATTTTGCCATCGGCGGAATAGTGATAAATATGCTTCCAGCCGCTGCGTTCGCTCGGGAACAAAAAGCTGCCATCATGGAGGAAATGCGGTTCGCCGGCGTCTTCGATCCAGGCTCTCGTCGCGTCGCGAAACAACACCCGTGGCTTCGCGGTTGCGGAGTCCCATACGACGAAATCGAGCCACGTTTGCGTGCGGTTTTGCACGTACGCATACACCCGTTTGCCATCGGGGAACCAGCCGAGGCGGGCGATCAGCGTATCGTTCGGCTCGTAACTTCCGAGGTCGAGGAACGTGACGGCGTTGGCTGTTGTGGCGATGCCGAGTTTCACCGTTGGGTTCGGATCGCCGGGCTTCGGATACGAATAGACCTCCGCTCGACCGGCCGTAGGTATGGCATCGGTCAGCGTGAATTTCTTCACTTTCGTGTCATCGAACCGCATGAAAACGATTGAGGTGCCGTCCGCGTTCCACCAAAACGCACGGCCCGCGCGGTTGAAAATCTCTTCCTCGTATACCCAGTCGCCGCGGCCATTGAGTACGTCGCCACCGCCATCGTGGGTAATCTGTTTTTCGATCTTGGTGTCTAAATCCAAGAGGTACAAGTTCCCCTTCCGAACGAACGCGGATTGTTTACCACCTGGTGCGAGTGTGATGAACTCGCGTTCGTCTTTCTCCCTTGGCTTCTTCGGCGTGACTTTGCTCGTCGACAAGACGGCACGCCCCGTTCGCGCGTTCACTGTCCAGTTCGCACCGCTCTTTTGTTGCGTGAAGGTTTCGCCATCGTCGGACCACTTCTGCCCGATGATCGCTTCCGATGCCATCGCACGATTCGAGAGCAGGAAATCGACATCGATCGGCAAATTTTTCTTGCGGAGTTCCGGTCGCGGCGCTCCCGTGGCGATGCCGTGTATACTGAGAACTCGCTGAATCGGGTAGTCGCGGTCTTTCGCAATCGTGGCATCGAACGCATTCCACGCCGCGAGGCCATCTTCGGATTGCGCTTCGAGCAAGTACGCGGCAAGCATCCCGAGTGGTTGGCCCGTACGAACGAATAGCGTGCCGGGCGGCACCCTCCGAGTCTGCTTCTTGGGTACTATTTCGAGCGTCACGAGTTGGTGTTTTTGGAATGCTCGCTGGACACGTTTCACTTCCAACACGGTTGCGATTTCGAGATCGAGTTCGATCTCTTCGCGCAGTTCCTCCACGCGAATTCCGTGGCGTTGCAGTGCGTACATCACTTCGGTTTGTTCGGGCGGAATCAGGTAGCCGAACGGCACTTCGACTTCGAGCGTCGGCACCACTTTCGCGATGATTTCGAGCGACAAATCTTTCGGCTTTTCACCGTCGTAACCGAGCACGATTGCGGGCTTGTCTTGGGCTAAGGTTTTCGTCCGCAACGCGATCCGTGTCCGTGGCTTTTCCGCTTCGTGGAGCTGTTTTCGCAGGGCATCGCCATTCGCGATCGTGTACCCGAATGCGGCACGAACGAACTGCCCGCTCGCTTTCACGCGGTCGAGAAACGGCGCGTAACTGTACGATTCGGAGATCAGGCCAATGCGGTTTCGCAGTGCCAAGTATTGCACGCCGAACCGCGGCGTGGCGGGGTAGGTTTCCCACTTCGTGCGGTCGTCGGAAAAGTTGCCATAGATGAAGCTGTCGTAGCCCGTTTTCGCTTTGAATTCAGCAGAAATCGCGGGCAACATTTTGTCGCGAACGGTCTCGTTCACGCCTGCATCGGCAACGGGGTAACGCGGGCCGTCGTAGGTGAGCGTGTACCGATGCTTGCTGCCGTTCGTCGTGTGACAGTCGATTGTCAGTAGCGGGTCGTATTGGTTGACGAGTTGAACGAGTGCGCGAATCTCCGGCGATTCGAGTTTGACGAAATCGCGGTTGAGGTCGAGCGATTTCGCATTCTCGCGGATGCCGACACCGCCAACAGGGCCGTTCTGTTCGGGCCGATTCTTCGCGTCGATTTTCTCGTTGCCGTCGGGGTTCACGTTGGGCGCAAACACGATCTGCCAACCGCGTCGCCACGTGTCGTCCTTTTCGGTGGCGAAATCGCGAGCGAGTGCGAGCAGCGCTTCTTTGCCGTCGACTTCCCCGGCGTGAATGTTTGCAAACGCGAGCAGCACCGGCGGCGCGAGTGGCTTCAATATCTCCTTAGCATCGCGGTTGCCGAAAACGAGTGCGGGCAGTGGTCGCCCTTCGCCGCTCGTGCCGTACTCGACGTACTTGACTCGCTCCGGGTAGCGCTCCGCAAGTTGCTTGCAAAACGACAACACCTCGGCGTGCCGCGTCGTTTCGCGGTAGGCGGTTTTTTCCGCCGTCGACTGCAACGGCGGGGCTTGTGCCGCACCGTGGGAACAGAAAATCGCCGCAACAATCAGAGCGAAAGCGCGTGGCATAGCGACCTCAGAGGATGCTCGAAGATTCTTCTGATGATATACCTACAACAGTCGTCGTTTCACCCACACCGGCCGCATCCGCTATGCCGAACCCTACGCCTTCTGCTTTGCGCGAACTCCTCGTGCCGTTTTACACCGCCGTCGAGAGCGTCCTCCTCGGGCAGCGTCGGCTGCTGGATCGCCTGCTCATCGGCTTGCTCACCGATGGCCACATCTTGTTAGAAGGCGTACCGGGCTTGGCCAAAACACTCGCCGTGCGTACCGTCGCGCAGGCGATGCAGTTGAAGTATCAGCGTGTGCAGTTTACCCCAGATTTGCTTCCTGCAGACGTGATCGGCACGCAAATTTACAACCCGCGCACCGGCGAGTTCAGCGTTCGCCAAGGGCCGGTGTTCGCGAACATTCTGCTTGCGGACGAGATCAATCGCGCCCCGGCGAAGGTGCAATCGGCACTTCTCGAAGCGATGCAAGAACGCCAGGTGACGATCGGCGACACGACGCACCCGTTACCGCGACCGTTCTTCGTTCTCGCGACGCAGAACCCGATCGAACAAGAGGGAACGTATCCGCTACCCGAAGCCCAAGTCGATCGGTTCATGTTAAAAGTGCTGATCGATTACCCGAGTAAAGTCGACGAATTGCTGATCCTCGACCGCATGGCGAGCGTGAACGCGACGCTCGATATCGAGCCGACACTTTCGGCATCGGACCTCATGGCATTACGGAGCGCGGTCGATGGACTTTACACCGATGCGAAGGTGAAAAATTACATCGTCGATGTTGTGCGTGCGACGCGAACGCCTGCCGAATATGGGCTCGATCTTGCAGGGTTAATCCAGAACGGGGCCAGCCCGCGTGCAACGATCGCGCTCATTCGTGCCGCAAAAGCGCACGCATTCCTGAACGGTCGCGACTTCGTGGCACCCGAAGATGTGAAGGCGATGGCCCTCGACGTGTTGCGGCACCGCGTGATTGTGTCGTACGAGGCGGAGGCCGAAGAGTTGCGTCCCGACGACGTGGTGAAGCGCGTACTGAATCACTTGCCAGTGCCGTAAGACCCAGGGCACGACGGGGACGTCGTGCCCTGGGCTTTGTACTT
>JAYSKW010000044.1:0-6465 GCA_043726085.1 Limnoglobus sp. | reverse complement strand
AGATCCGGGGTCGTGGAACGACTTCGTCGACCGTTATCTCACATTGATCTATCACGCGATCCATTACTCGGCCCACCTGCGAAGCGCCCGCGTCAGCCCAGAAGACGTCGAAGATATCGCTTCCGAAGTGATGCTGCAAATCATCGCCGACGATTACAAAGTGCTACGGCAGTTTCGCGGCCTCTCCAGCCTTGCAACGTATCTCACGGTCGTGGCGCGTCGCATCTGCGTTCACGAACTCACGCGCCGTCAGACCGTCAAAGACGCCATCCGCCGCGGCGACACGAAGCAACCGAAGACCAGCGACACCGACGAATTCGAGTCACTCGCCGAAGCAAAAGGCATCGAACGGCTCGAGGAAGTGAACCAACTGTTGCGGAAACTCTCGGGCCGCGAACGCGAGATCGTGCGGCTGTTTTACCTCGAAGGCCGCACCTACGAAGAAATCAGCACCGAGACCTCCACCCCGATCAATTCGATCGGCGCACTGCTCACCCGCGCCCGCGCCAAACTCCGCGACTACCGCAAGATCAGCGCCGTAGACATCCCCGCACTCAGCGTCGCCGACGTGAAGAAAGCCGCACGCAACCAGGCGAAACCTGGGGAAGGGTGAAAATGCGAGCGCTGGGGTTGACGGAATGAGTGCGTACGCTAAAGTATATTGCTACGCTAATACTCACACAATCTCGGATTTCCTGCTCCGTTCGGCCAGCCGCAAGGCACCGACGGAGTTTTTTTTGGCACATCATGTCTCCACAAACCCAAGATATCGAGCCACTCCCCAGAGCAGTGGCTTTCATCGACGGTCAGAATCTTATACACGATGCCAATCGCGAGTTTGGCTACGAACATCTGAACATCGACGTAAAGAAATTAGCCTTGTCGGTTTGCGAAACCAATCGGTGGCAACTAACCGAAACGAGATTTTATACGGGTGTGCCCACATTACTACAGAATCCGACTTGGAAACAATTCTGGGACAAGAAACTCTTTCAGATGCGTCTCGATGGCGTGCAGACGGTAACAAGTAAACTGAAAGATAGGCAGACACAGATCAGCCTTTACAAACATATCCGCGTTACCGCTCCCAACTCATCGGTTGAATCGCAAACGCAGATCGACCCGTCACCGTGCTGGGTTACAGATCGAGGGTACTACCTGGACCATGGAACCGTCATTAGCCAAACAGTTTTCACCGAAAAAGGAATCGACGTGAGCATCGCGGTCGATGCCATGAAATATGCAATGGATTTGCTTTACGACGTTTGCCTGATATTTTCGAGGAATTCTGACCTCAGTCCTGCCGTTGTCGAAATCAAAAACATCGGCACAAAACGTCAGTCGAAATTTCTCGTTGTTACAGCGTTCCCGTCATCTCAAGGCAACGATTACGGTATAGCTCATGCCGACATTACGATACGTATCCCCAAGAGTATGTACGACAAATGCCTCGACCCCAAGGATTACTTTGCGCGGAAACGGTAGATAGAACGCGCTCCGCTACGAAGACTCCGCGTCGCGGCTAATTCTGAGTCGCGGCTAATTTCGTGGCGCGGATTGCATGGCCACGATCTCGTGTACGAAGCGCAGCTTCTCGATTGCGGGTGCCGAGATCACGAACGGGTAGCCGTCGGCGAGGCCCATGCCGCGATTGAGGTTGTTCAGCAGGTATGTGAGTGCGTGCCAGCGCTCAATCATTGCGAGGAACGTCTCGCTTTCCGGCAGTTCGGTTACCAGTTTCAATTCGGGTTCGTTCGCACGTTTCGGATTCATCGATATGCCGCAATCGCTCGCCGTTTCGAGCGTGTCGGTCATGTGGAGGTAGTGCGTCCACGTCTCGGCCCAATCCTCCCAGGGGTGTGTGGTGGCATACGCGGAGATGAAACGATCCTGCCAGTTCGGGGGCGTGCCGTTCTGGTAGTGTCGCTCGAGTGCTTGCGCGTAATCTTCGCGTTCGTCTCCGAATAAATTACGGTATCGGTCGAGGTGCGGGCCATCCTTGATGAGTTTATCCCAATAATAATGACCAATTTCGTGGCGGAAGTGCCCGAGCAGGGTGCGATACAATTCGTGCATCTGGTGTCGTCGTCGCTCGCGCTCGGCATCGTCCGCCTCGGCGATGTTCATCGTTATCAAACCGTCGTCGTGGCCGGTCAACACGGGCTGGCCGTCTTGGCTTTCCGAGTCGTCGAGGAACTCGAATGCCAGCCCCGTTTCGGATTCAGCCTTGCTGACTAGCGGCAATTTCAGCGATAGCAAGCTGTAGAACAGGCGTCGCTTGGCGACTTCGAGTTTGAACCACGCCTCTTTGTTGCCCGGCGTGCTGAGGTTCGGTATGACTCGCGTAAACCGGCACGACACGCAAAACGGCTCGCTATCCTCCGCAGCCACGGCCCAGTTACAGATGTTGTGATCGGTGTAGTTTTGGCAGAGCTTGTACGTCTGGCCTTTGGCTCGAGCGAGCGGCGAATGCCACACACCGCCCTCGCCAGGATCGAGCGACCCCGTCACGCCCTGATCCGGCAGATACGCCAACGGGCGCTCGCATTTGACGCAGCGAACGCTCTCAAAAAAGACGAGATGATCGCAATGATCGCAGTGGAAGACCTTCATCGAGTTCCTCGGCAGACGTTGTAGTAAACGACCGCGGAGAAATAGCAAATGACGTGCCGAGTTCCAGAATTAGTCGAGTTACGCTGCCGTACGTTGGCGGCGAACCCGCGAATAGATTCCCAAACCTGCGGCTGCGATCAGTAGCACCGTTGCGGGTTCGGGTACGGGAGTAATCGTTCCCGTCACGAAGTACGACCCCATGTCGAAGTACTGTGCATCGGCTCCTGCGCTCGAAATTTGCAGATAATACGTGCCTGCTGCGAGGTTACTTTGGTTGATCGTCTCGGCAAACGTCCCGGTGTTCGATGTGAACAGTACGGTCCCAGCGGCGTTGAGAAGTCGCAGCGTGGCATCGAGCGTTGCGCCGTCATCGGCGATTCCTGCGGTAATTGTCGAAAGCCCGGATCGCAAGGTCACGTTGACGTTTCCGCCACCGGCCCCGAATGTGAATTTGAAGAAGTCCGTGGTGTAATTCGCCTCACCGAGTGGGTTGGGATCGGCATTGTTTGGAGTAATCACGCCTTTCGCGGAAGCCGAATTGATCGTGCTGCCCGTCAACGCCAGCGTTGTCGCGGTGACGCGGGTGTGGCCCACGCCGCTATCCACGAAACCACCGGCACCGCTCCCCGCGATCCCCGCATTCGTCAACAGCACACCCGGATCGTTCTGGATTACGTTAAAACCCAAGGAGCTGGTGCCTTTTCGCCATAACCCACGTTCGGCATTGTCCGAGTTTCCCATGATCGGTGCGCGGGTGGGGGTGCCTGGGTCGTACTCGTCCGTTTTGGTCGTGCCCGAATACAGGCTCTGGTGTTGCAGCTTCAGCGCGTGTCCGTTCTCGTGTGCGATCGTCTCGGCAATGCCCTGATGGAACGGGACTCCGCCGGTCACGTAGTTATTGGAGAACGTCCAATTCGTATGCCCGCCGCCCGTTTGTGCGGTTGCCGCGACCGATACGCCCGAGATGCCAACGAGACCACCACCGGCCCACGCGCCGTCGCCGCCGATCACCATGTGCATGAGTTTGGCCGTATTGTCGTAATAGGTTTGTCGCTGACTGTCGCTGGCAGACTGCCCCGCTGCAACGGACGGGTCCACGGTCGTCACGTTGATGTTGAACGCCGAATACTTGTCCGCCGCCCGCGACCAGATGTTGCGGATGTCGGTTTGCTCGGCCACATTGAATATCGCCGTGTTGCCGTTCGTGTCGTACGACTGCGTCGCGCCGGGCGTATCGCCGAACCACGAGCCCGAGTAATTGAAGCCGCCGAAGTTCAGATACAACGTGTACGCCGCCCCGCTACGGCTATTCAGTTGCGGGATGGCCGAGGACTGGGCATAGAGTGGCGAAATACCGAGACACGCGACGAAACAAACGGCGAGGGTACGCAATCGCATGGGACACTCAAAAAATGGTTAAAGAGACAATGATTGAGCCGAATTTTAAGAAGTCGCTCGAAGTGAGTCAACACCATTTCCCCGCACCGTGCAGTTTCAGAATTCGCCGCGACGCGCAGGCTTTGCGTAGTGGAGCGCGGAGTTCGCGAAGGTTTACGCCAATCCCCTAATCGCCCGTCTGCGTCGCTTCCGCCAAACCTTTAACAGCACCACGAAACCGGCAACCAGCGTGCCGATAAGTACCAGTGGCACGACGAACGAGAACGGTGGCCGGTATTCCTGATAAACTGCCTCGAACGGTCGAAACTCGCTCTCTTGAACGACCGCAGCACCCTTCTGTACGAGCCACTCGTTGGCCATCGCGAGCGATGGAAACTGCGTTGGCTCGCGTTCGGCGTCATCGAGTGCCACAACCCAGAACACTCCAGTCCTACTACGCGAGACAAGGAATTGGGGTGCGATCGCCACCTGATCGATATGGTCGACCACAGTATCAAGTGGCACGATCCCACAATACCCGACTGGAAACAGCGACCATTTCTCATCTGCGGTCATTGGCCGCGCTCGGATGAGTCTGGCAGGGTATCGCCCGCCCTCACTCTGGCATTTCACCAGGGCATATGGGGCACGGATCCAACACGCTTCAGTCGCTACGATGTCGCTCAACCCCGCCGCCGCGACAGCGAACGTGGGCGTAAGAAGCAAACTACAAGCGACAATCAGAGAGGCTCTCATCGTATCCCCGTTTCGCCGCGACGCGCAGGCTTTGCGTAGTGGAGCGCGGAGTTCGCGAAGGTTTACGCCATACTTGCAGCGCACGACGATTGCGGAATCAGTGGGCTGACACGAGTGACCTCCCCCGCTCGCCAGATGTTTACTCGAACGCGGCAATTCGCTTTTCGAGTGCGGCCACGGTCGTTCGCAATTCGGCGATATGTGCGTGTGCGTCGGTTAGGCGGCTTTCGATCGCTGCCAGTACATCCGGCTGCGGGGCTGTCACACGGGTGACAGTCGGCGTGTCGTCCGCGTACGTTGCAGTTCCGGCGGAGGCTTTTGCGGTGGCGAGTTCGGCGGGCGGATGGAAGCCGTGCGTCAGTTGCGAGCCACGTCGTTCGGCGGCAGTCAGGTAGATAATCAGGTTGCGTTCGACGAGCGGTTTCAGCAATCGTCGCAATTCGTCGAGGTCGGCAATTTCGTTCATGCGGCTGGCACGCCCGCGCAAATCGCCCTCGGTCTGCGGCCCGCGCATGAACAGTTCCGCCAAGATCGCCATCTCGATTTTGCCAATCACCCACGCTTCGTACAGAAGGTGCCGCCAACGCTCGACGCGGCCCCCCGTGATTTTGGAAACGAGGCCACGGCGCTGGAGCAGCCCGAGCGTTTCCTCGACTTCGTCCTCGTCGAGGTTCAGCACGGGGTCGCGATTCGATTTCTGGTTGCATCCGATCATCAACGAATTCAGCGTCATCGGGTACGCATCGGGCGACTTCGAGGTTTTTTGCTTCTCGATAAGCACGCCGAGCACGCGACGGTCGAGGATGGTCAGCGGATCCCAAGTGTCGGACATGCTCGCGTTTCCTTTTTGATACTGCCACCGAAACTCCCACCGGGATGAACCCGGTGGCTCGTAAATGCCTACTTCAAGATCGGGAACTTGATGTCCTTGAACTCGACGCGCATGGTCGGGTAACCGGCGTGCGCTTGGAAGGCGATGATGCCTTCGGTCGGTGCGGGCTTGGTGTTATCTTTGCCGGGCAGGTTCGGGAAATCGTTATCGACCATCGTGGTGCCATTGATTTTGATCGTGATCTTCGTGCCCTTTGCCACGATGTGGTACTCGTTGAATTCTTCAACTTTGACGGCCTTCTCGATGTCGGGCTTCTTCGAGGCTTGCATCATGCCGCCGATGCCTTCGCCGTACAAACTGCCCCAGTAACCCGCGCCGACATCGACTTGTGGCCCGGCGACGACGAACTTTTTATCGTCCTTCAGCGTGCTGCGGATCTGGATGCCGCTGTTGCCGATGCCGCCTTTGAGCTGGATTTTGCAGGTCATTTCAAAATCCGCGTACTTCTTTTTGCTGACGAAGAAGGTGTTGTACTTCGGGTCTTCTTTCGTCTCGCCGACGACGCCGCCGTCTTTGATCGTCCAGATGTCCGACCGGCCGACCCAGTTGTCGGGGTTGAGGAAATCGGCGGTATCGTCGGCCCGCGATGTCGGGGCGAAGGCGAGTGCCACTGCGGCGAGGAGAACGAATCGGGAGAGTGACATTGGGATGTCCTTTCAGAATGGGGCAGGCACCGGCCGAAATGTCCGGTACCGGTATCGTCTCAAGAGTGCGGGCAGATTTCAACGGGTTGCCGTCCGGATTCCGAAACCCTACGCTTGTCAAAACCCACCCGCAACCCGCTTTTGAGGTGTCGACGTGACCCCTACCGTTCGGATTCTCGTGAT
>JAYSKW010000043.1:0-2594 GCA_043726085.1 Limnoglobus sp. | reverse complement strand
CGGCACCAACTCGTAGTCCCGGCGGTTCCGCGTAATCAGTTTCGCCCCGTGTACCACGCAAATCGCCGCGATCCGCAAGTCTTGTGTCCCAACCCGAATCTTCGCCGCCCGCCATTCTGCGAAAAGTTCTTCGGCTCTCGCGTTGAACGGAAGTATTTGGTACGAGTTCAGCACTCTCACCGATTCTTCCAACCGACGGTAGGATTCACCTAACGTTGTTCTAGTTTTCTTAGCCTCAGCGAGTCTGATTAAGTGAAGCCAACCTCGTAAGGATTCTTCAAGAACGACGACCGGCACATACTGCGTAGCCCGGTCGATCGAACGGAGGCGATCCAAATAATCCGGTCGCCCGAGCGTAACGTCTGAAATGATGTCGGTGTCAAACGCCGTCATCAGGAAATTCCGTTTGTTTCTGTTCGTCGCGGAGTCGGTAAGCTTCTTCGACGATGGCTTTCCAGTCGTCAGCGTAGGGTAGTGAGCCGAACGAGTCCGCAACAGCGGTCTTCGTACTCATCCAGACGATTTCGCCACGAGCCGTGCGGTTGTCAAGTTCCCCCTGTAGTGCCCGAACTGCGTCGTTGCGTGTCGGTCCTTCAGCCTGAAGAATTGGTGAACCAACTACTGATGCGCGATAGCCTCTGGATAGCTGCTCGACCATTACGGGAAAGTTCATCACTGCCACCTCATCAATCCCACTGATCTGCCTGAACAGTGTCAGTTCCAAATTTCGAGCGACAACCCCGGTACCAACTCGTAGTCCCGGCGGTTCCGCGTAATCAGTTTCGCCCCGTGTACCACGCAAATCGCCGCGATCCGCAAGTCCTGTGTCCCAATCCGAATCTTGGCCGCCCGCCATGCCGTGAAGAGTGCATGGGCAGCAGTTGTGTACGGGAGGACACGATATCGGCGAGAATCGGCGATCGCTTCAAAAAAGCGATCGTAGGCGGACACGATATTCTGTTGCTGTTTCGCCGCCTCCGCTTTGCGGATGCTATTCAGGCGTCCGCGAAGCAACTCTTCCAACACGACTAACGGAATCGCCTGTTCATCGGTGGCAATCTGGTTCAACCGCACGCGATACGGTTCGTGACCCTGCGTAATGAGCGTGTATACGTCGGAGTCAAACACCGTCATCGGGAAACTCCGCACGCTTTTGCTCGTCCCGAAGCCGGTAGGCTTCGTCGCAAATCTCTTGCAAGTCCTCGTGCGATTTGTTCTTTCCGAACATGCCGCTCAACCCCACGAGGTCCATCTCGACGAGGACAACCTTTTTCTGCTCGACATCGTCGCGGATGCGGTTGCGGATGGCCGCGAGCGCATCGTGCTCCGTGTCGGCTTCGACCCGCATCGACGGCATGGCCAGGACGGTTGCCACGAAGTGCCCGTTCAACTGCTCGATCGAAACCGGAATCGGCATCATGGCTGTTACACTCCCAGAGGAGACGTTTGCGTCGAACCATCATACCCTCTCAGTCCACGTACACGAACTCGTTCGTGTTCAGGATCATGAGCGCGAAGCGGGTGAGTGCGGTTGTCGGGGTGAGCTTGTATTTCGCTTGCAGTGCCTTGACGAAGGCGACATCTTTGGCGACCTCATCGGCGGTGGGAACGCGGGTCGTCGTGAGGCGGATCGCGCGGGCCACTTGCCTTTCGAGGTCGTCCGGGGCTTCGTGTTGGAGGCGTTTGGCGAACAGCGCGGCTTGCTCGTTGACGAACTCGCCGTTGAGCATCCCGAGTGCCTGTGTGGGCACCGTTGTGGTGTACCGCACCGGGCAACTGGAATCGGTGTCGGCTTGGTCGTGGGTGGCGAGGATCGGCACTTGAAGCGACCGCTTCACGTGAACGTACACGCTACGCCGGTTGCCGGCATCGGGATTGGCAGGGTCGTAGCCGCCGCCTTTGCTTTGTAGCCAGCCGTTGCCGGGGACCGATTGGCCGTCCAGGACCGCTTGCGAAATCTTCGGGTACACACTCGGGCCGTATAGGTCGGTATCGAGTTTTTGGCTGGCCATCAGGATGGTGTCGCGCACTTCCTCCGCCGCGAGTCGGCGCATGTCGAACCGCCAATGCAGGGTATTGGCCGGATCAATTCGCAGGGCGGTCTCGTCGGCCTTCGCGGACAGTTGGTACGTGTTCGACAGCATGATGAGTTTGTGCAGCCGCTTCAGGGTCCAACCGTTGCTGGCGAAATCGTCGGCGAGGAAGTCGAGCAGTTCCGGGTGCGACGGCTTCTCCCCGAACTTGCCGAAGTCGTTCGTGGTCGGCACGATCCCTTTACCGAAGTGGTACTGCCACACGCGGTTAACCATGACGCGGGCGGTGAGAGGGTTTTGTTTGGACGCCAGCCAGTTGGCCAGTGCCGTGCGGCGCTGACTACTCTTCGCGTCAGCCTTGGGTGACGCGATCTTCGGATCGGGCACGCCGAACACTTCGGGGAAGCCGGGCTGCACTTCCTTACCCTTCGAGCCGGGGTTACCGCGAATCAACACGTTCGTCGCCGGTGGGTTCGCATCACACTGATTCACGGACAACGCGAACTCTTGCGATGGGGTTGGTTTCTTCTTCACCGCCGTGATCTGCTTGCGGAGACTCTC
>JAYSKW010000042.1:0-4348 GCA_043726085.1 Limnoglobus sp. | reverse complement strand
GCATTTTTACCTCGGCCACATGAACGCCGCCGTCGATCATCTGAAACAATCCGAAGGCCCGCTCGCGTCGTTCTTCCTCGGTCGTGCCCACGCGGCGCGGCAGGAATACGACGAGGCGCTGAAGGCGTTCGAGAAATCGGAGAAATCCGGCTACGCGGCCCAACAAGTTCAACTACAGCGTGCAGGTATCTTGCGCCACCAGGGCCACATTGCCGAAGCGAAGGCGATCTTGGCGAAGGTCAAGGATATGGCCGCGCACAACTCGGAATTCCACTTCCAAGAGGGTGGCGTCGGCGAAGCCGAAGGCGACGTGATTCGCGCCACCAAGAGCTTCGAGCGATCCGTCGAACTCGACCCGTCGCACACCGGCTCGCTGTTTCGCCTCGGCTTCCTGAACGACCTCGCGGGCAACGACGACGAAGCGATCGGATACTACGAAAAGTGTCTGAAATACCCGCCGGTTGCCAAAGGCACGCTCTACAACCTCGGCGTGCTTTACGAAGACCATAACCAGTACGACAAAGCCACCGATTGCTACAAACGGCTCACGAAAGCCGACCCGTTCGACGAACGCGCGCGGCTCTTCCACAAGGACGCCGAGGCATCGCTGTCCCAGTTTTACAGCCCCGACGATGAAAAGGTTAGCATCGCGTACCGTCAGGTCATGGAAATCCCGATCAGCGATTTCGAGCTTTCCGTGCGCAGCCGAAACTGCCTGAAGCGAATGAACTTGCGAACGCTCGGCGACTTGACCCGCGTTCACGAACCGCAACTGCTCGCCAGCAAGAACTTCGGCGAAACGTCGCTCGATGAAATCAAGATCATCATGACGCAGAAGGGGCTTCGCATCGGGCAGTCGCTCGAACAAGGCCAGCAGTACGAGTTCAAGCAGAATCGCCACCAGTCGAACCTTTCGCCCGAAGAACAGGCGATGCTCGGCAAGCCGGTCAGCGATCTGAACCTGTCGGTTCGTGCTCGCAAGTGCATGAATCGCCTCGGGATCACGACGCTCGGCGAGTTGTGCCAACGCACGTCGGACGAACTCATGGAAGCGAAGAACTTCGGCGTCACCTCGCTCAACGAAGTCAAGGAAAAGCTCACGCAGAGCGGCCTGAAACTCCGTGGCGACTGATTGCGGGTGCTTCGTTTACCCCAACGGGGTTCGATCATATAGCCCAGGGTTAGACGGTTTCGTCGTACCCCTGGGCGGAAGTTTCCGTATGTCGTTTCACTTCGAATTGCAGCACGTCGATGGTGCTGCCCGTGCGGGTCTGATGACGACGCCGCACGGCGTCGTTCGGACTCCGGTGTTTATGCCGGTCGGCACGCAAGCGACGGTGAAGGGGCTGACGCCGGAGCAGGTGGCCAGCGTTGGCACGCAGATTCTGCTGGGGAACACGTACCACCTCGCACTGCGGCCTGGCGATGAACTGATTGCCGAGCAGGGCGGTTTGCACAAATTCATGAACTGGCCGAAGCCGATCCTCACCGATTCGGGTGGGTATCAAGTTTTCAGTTTGTCGTCGCAAGTGAAGATCACCGATGAGGGTGCCCGCTTTCGTTCGCACATCGATGGCAGTTTGCTCGAACTGACGCCCGAAAAAGCGGTCGATATTCAGCAGAATCTCGGTTCGGACATCGCGATGGTACTCGATGAGTGTCCGCCGGGGGATTCGTCGCCGGAGATTTTGCAGAAAGCGATCGCGCGTTCGATCCTGTGGGCGGCACGATGTCAGAAACATCATTCGCGGCGCGATCAGGCGCTGTTTGGGATCGTGCAGGGCGGGACGAGTATCGCGCTGCGTGCGCTGTGTGCGGCCGAACTCGTGGCGATGGATTTTCCCGGATATGCGCTCGGCGGATTCAGCGTCGGCGAATCGCCAGATGCGATGCACGCGGCGTTGCCAGAGTGTGCCGCATTGTTGCCCGAATCGAAGCCGCGCTACTTAATGGGCGTCGGTCGACCGATCGATCTGCTGGCGGGCGTGGCGTCGGGGATCGATATGTTCGACTGCGTGATGCCGACGCGGAACGGGCGAAACGCGACGGCGTTTACTTACGACGGCGTCGTAAAGATGCGGAACGCCAAACACCGGCGAGATTCGGCCCCGTTAGAGTCCGATTGCCCCTGTTATGGGTGTCAAAATTTCAGTCGGGCGTATTTGCATCACTTGTTTGCCGCCGACGAAATGCTCGGGCCGACGTTGCTGAGCTTGCACAACATCGCGTTCTATTTACGACTGATGACGGATGCCCGGAGAGCGATCGAAGAACGGCGTTTCGCGGCCTTCCGCGAGGCTTGCCTTGCCCGTTGGCACCCACAAACGTAGTATATTTTTTCCTTAAACACGGATCGTGCCGCGAGTTTCCTCCAGCAATATCACCGAACGGATCGTTTTCGATGAACTCGTATTTGATTGCACAAGAACCGCCCGTAAAAGAGGCCGGTAAAGACGCGCAGAACCCGCTCGGTATGCTCGGCAACCCGATGTTCATGTTCATCATTATCGGCGTGTTCATCTTCACGATGATTATCATGCCGGCCCGCCGACAGAAAAAAGATCAAGCGACGATGATGACCGCACTCAAACGCGGTGCGAAGGTCGTGACGTCGTCGGGCATCATCGGCGTCGTGATCAGCGTCAAGGATACCGAAGACGAACTGACGCTGAAGTCCGACGACTCCAAGATCAAAGTGCTGAAAAGCAGTGTCGTTCGCGTCCTCGGACAAGACGAAACCGAAGCCAAAGTTTAACGTTTTTTATACACACTCACGCGAGTCCTCGACTCCCTATCCGACCGGTAACGGACGACATGAAACGCAATTTTCTTCGCGGCTTACTGATCTGCTTGATCCCGATTGCCCTGTTCGGGGCCGCGGCGATTTTCGGCACCGTACGCCAGGGGATCGACCTGGCTGGCGGGACGATTCTCGTTTACGAAGTCGATCTAGACAAAACCAAGCGTCGGCAGCAGACCGAATCGAACGACAAGTCGAATAAGTCGAGGGCCGTCGTCGAGGACGACTCTGGCCTAACGCGGTTTTCCTCGGAGGATCTCCAGCGACTCGCCGAAGCGCTGAAGCGACGCATCGACCCCGTCGATACGCGGAACGTCATCATTCGGCCCGTCGGCGAATCGCGGATCGAGATCATCGTTCCGTTCACGCCATCGCGTAAGAAAGAAGCGGGCACCGAAGACTACGTGCAGTTTGTGAAGGACGTCGTCTCCCGCGTCGGCGTGCTCGAATTCCGCATATTGGCGAACGAAGCCGACGACGCCGATGGCGTGCGCGAAGCGACGGAACTCGTCAATGGACTATCCGATGTCGAGGCCGATAAAGCCGCAAAGGCGGGGCTGCCACCGCCATCGCCGGTTCGCCGCGAAGGGTATAACGTCAGCGTTAATGATGTCGTTGCGGAGAACGTGAAGTACGAGTGGATCGAGATCGGCAAAGAAGAACGCGAATCGCTCGGCCTCAACATCGCCCAAGCCGAGACGTCCAACCTAGGCCGTACGCTGGCCGCGAGCCGGGGTAAAGCCGTGCTGCACGAAGGCGCGCGCGGCGATCGCACCGAACAAAGTAACATGTTGCTGTTCAGCCGCAAATTCACGAAAGAGCAACCGGCGAAGGAAGAAATCGGTAAGGACATCGAGTATTACGTCCTCACGCGGGTATCGGACCTCGACCAAGTCCGCATCGGTGGCGATGTGACGATGACGGCCACCGCCGACAACCAGAGCATGAAGTGGATCACGAACTTCCGCTTCAACGGTGCGGGCGACGCGAAGTTCGGTGCGATGACGGGCCGTAACCGGCCCACGGCGGGGCAGAGGATTCGCCACCTCGCGATTCTGCTCGACGATAAAATCGTCTCCGCACCGACGGTGAACTCCGAGATTCGCGGTGGCGGGCAGATCAGCGGTAACTTCACCAAAGATGCCGTCGATCGCCTCGTGTACATCTTGCGTTCCGGTGCCCTTACCGCCGAACTGAAGCCGAACCCCGTGAGCGAAAACTTCGTCGGGCCGACACTCGGCCGCGACACGATCACCAAGGGGCTATGGTCGGTCGGCCTGTCGTTCCTGGCGGTGATGGCGTTCATGGTCGTGTATTATCGCTTCGCCGGTGCCGTGGCTTGCGTGGCGTTGATGATTAACTTGCTCCTCACCGTTGGCTTCATGATCTCGGTGAATGCGGCATTCACCCTCGCCGGCCTCGCGGGCATCGTGCTGATGCTCGGTATGGCGGTCGATGCCAACGTGCTGATCTACGAGCGGGTCCGAGAAGAACGCGAAAAGGGTGCGAACCTGCTCGCCGCGATTCGGGCCGGTTATGACCGTGCAT
>JAYSKW010000041.1:0-2343 GCA_043726085.1 Limnoglobus sp. | reverse complement strand
ACCAACCGGGTGCGGACATCATGTGCTGAATATGATATGTTTTACGTTTGGTGAGTTTCATCACCTCTTCGATGGTACCGCCATTATTGTCGAGTTGATAGATGAACTCGCTAGTCGCGTCATCTGCAAGTATGCTGGTGTGTTCCAGCACGAAATAGAGGAGTCTGCCATTTCGATACACACTCGTAATGCCCATCCGTTTGAGTTCTGTCGGGAGTTGCTTTTCATATAAATGTTCGCCGTGCGCAAGTTGTCGGTCTCGAACAAAGTCGGATAATGCATCCTTGCTGTGATAGAAATCGATGCTCCGACCGCATTCATTTCTCACATTTGAACGGACGATTGTCTTCGTTACATAGCTAGTAATGATACAACAGAGTACAATTGCCGAGCAGTACCGCAAATGTATCTTGCGAATCATTCTCAGCTTCTCCGTTAACACGATAGCTCAATGGTTGAATAAAAATTCGCGGCTGTTGAGTAGCACCCAGAGGAGGTCTTGTAGGCCTTCGCGGGTTGCGGTGGCGCTGGAGACCCACGTCTTGGCTTTCGACAGTTCCTCGGGCGTTGGCGCTCGCGAAAGTGTTGCCAGGTAGAGTTCGTGGATCGCGATGTCGTCGGTGGTTTTCGCGAGGATTAGCTTCTCGACTCGTCCGGTTTTCTCGGCGATCTTCTTGTTGAGGAAGTCGCCGTTGAGCAGGTGCATCGCCTGCGCGATGTTCGGCATCGTGGTTCGCTCGCACTCGCAGACGATCTGCCGCGCGGGCCTGCCAAACGTGTCGAGCAAGTACGAACGCACCTCGGGGTCGGGGAGTTGGATCGCGCGGGTGCCGAGGGGCAGGCCGATGTACTTCTCGCGCGTGCCGGTGGCGAAGTCAATCGCGTCGGCCATCTGCTCCGCCGTCAGTCGCTTTGTCGTGTACCGCGTGAAATGCACGTTCGTGACATCGACCTTGTTCCCGTCGATCACGGCCGACGAAAACTGATACGCGCGGCTGCGGAAGATCGTCTTCAGCAGGTGTTTCACATCGTACTTGTTCGCCACAAAATCTGCGGCGAGTGCGTCGAGAAGTTCGGGGTTCGATGCGGGGTTCGTCGCACGCATGTCGTCGAGCGGTTCGACCAACCCGTGGCCCATCAGGTACCCCCAGAAGCGGTTCGCGAGGTTCTTTGCGAAGAACGGGTTCTCGGGGGTCGTCATCCAGTCGGCGAGTTTTTTACGGCGGTCGAATTCATCTTCCATCTCCACCGAATCGAACGGGCGTGGCTTCATCACTTTGCGTTTGCGCGGGTGCGTCGTTTCTCCGGTGGGGCGTAAATAGATGACGGTTTCCTGGCCGAACAACCCGAACTCGGCGCTCGTCTTGCGGCCGAGCCGTGCGAAGAATGCGGCCATGCTGTAGTAGTCGTCCTGGCTCCATTTCTCGAACGGGTGCTGATGGCATTTCGCACATTGCATCCGCACGCCGAGGAAGACTTGTGCGGTGGTTTCAGCCCATTCGTCGGGGTTGCTGCCGACTTTGTAGAAGTTCGCGGGGCCTTCGGTGAACGTGCTGCCTTCGGCGGTGATGACATCACGAGCGAAGGCATCGGCGGGCACGTTGTCGCGCACGGCGGCACGCACCCAGTTGTGGAAACTCCACATGCCTTTCTCTTGCAGCGCCGTGCGGTTGATCCGCAACAGGTCGCCCCATTTCAGCGCCCACCAGTCGATGAACTCGGGCCGTTCGACGACCACATCGATCGCCTTCTCACGCTTCTTCGGGTCGGTGTCTTTGTGGAACGCGCGGATTTCATCCGGCGTTGGCAGTGTGCCGATGGCATCGAGATAGAGCCTGCGGAGGAAGTCATCATCCGTCGCGAGTGGCGACGGGAGCAGCCCGAGATCTTTCCACTTCGCCGCCAGTTTTTCGTCGATGAAATTGTTCGCGGGGAACTTCGGGTAATTCGCGATCTTGGCGTATGGCAACGTCACGCGCGCGACTTCCGCACGGCCCGCGAAGCGGATCATGATGTGCGTCTCGCCGGTCGTCTTCGCGGTAACGAGGCCTTGCGGTGTGACGCTTGCGACGGCATCGTTGAGCGCATCGAATTGTGCGATGCTCGTCACATCTTCGCGGCGGCCATCGGACCAGATTACGGTGACGGCGAACGATTGCGTTTCGCCGGGCACCATGACGCGGGCACGTGGGAAAATCTCGATGCTCGTGGCAACGGGATCCTTGTCGATCGGCTCGGGGGCACCGTCTTCCATCCAGCGTCGGATCGTTTCGTATTCGCGCGAATTTGCCAGTAGTTTTTCGCCGCCGCCATGTTCCATGTTCAACGATGGCTTCGCCAGCA
>JAYSKW010000040.1:0-9345 GCA_043726085.1 Limnoglobus sp. | reverse complement strand
ATTCCATAACGTGCATAAAATTCACGCGCCAATTTTGCTTGTCCACGGCAACGTCGACGACAACCCCGGCACCTTCCCCGTGCAAAGCGAACGCCTCTACCAGGCCCTCCGCGGCAACGGCGCAACCGCCAGACTCGTGATGCTCCCGCACGAAGCCCACGGCTACGCCGCAAAGGAAACCATCGAGCACGTGCTCGCCGAACAGATCGCCTGGTTCGACAAGCACGTGAAAGGTGCGGAGTAAACATTTGCCTCAGGGTACCCGCAAACGAAAGTTTGGCATGATCGAGAATCGCACCGATGTCGCGCGGATCGCGTCGCTCGATCAGTTCCGAGGCTACACGGTCCTCGGGATGTTCCTCGTCAATTTCGTCGGCTCGTTTGCCGCCATCAAGGCCGTGCTGCCCGCCCTCAGCCATCACCACACGTATTTCAGCTACGCCGATTCGATCATGCCGCATTTCCTATTTGCGGTGGGGTTTGCGTATCGTTTGACGTTCCTTCGCCGCGCCGAAACCAGTGGCACGCGCTCGGCATATTGGCACGCCGTGAGGCGCAACCTCGCGCTGCTACTCGTTGCGTTTGTCGTTCACAACGTCGGCTCGCGCTGGGAAATGTGGTCCGATATGAAGCAACTGGAAGTCGTGCTGTTGCGTTGGGCGAAGCAAGATCTGTTTCAAACGCTCGGCCACATTGCCGTCACATCGCTGTGGGTGTTGCCGGTGATCGCGTCGCGGCCGATGGTGCGCATCGCATTCGCGGTCGGTTCGGGGCTGTTGCATCTGGCGCTGTCGTATGCGTTCTATTACCGGTGGACGAACACACCACCGAACGGAGTCGACGGCGGCCCGCTCGGATTTCTGACGTGGGCGATCCCGTTGCTGGCCGGCACGCTCGCCTACGATGCCTGCGTTGCGGACGGTAACCGCGCGCGGGTCGTTCGCCGAGTGCTGGCGTGGGGTGTGGTAATCATGGCGCTCGGTTACGGCCTGACGTTCTTGCACCTCGCCCCATCCGACCGCGACGAATCGCGCTTTCAACTGACCGTGGCACTGGCGGCACCACCGTTCGTGTTCGTTCCCGATAAGCCGCCGACCGACGACCTGTTTACCATCAGTCAACGTTCCGGCAGCCTGACGTACCTCGCTTTCGGCGCGGGCTTTTCACTGGCGATCTACGCGATCTTCGTCTGGGCGTGCGATATTGGGAAGCTGCGTATCGGCATCCTTCGCACCTTCGGCACGAACGCGCTGCTCGGCTACATCATCCACGGAATGGTCAACGATGCCGTCAAACCGTTCGCCCCACGCGACGCCCCACTCTGGTACGTCTTCGCCGCGTTCGGCGTCTCACTCGCGATTTGCTACTTGTTCCTGCGATATTTGGAGAAGCAACGTTTGTTCCTGAAGATGTGATTCTGCGTCGCCGCAGCGAGAAGTATAAGGGGAGTCACGAGACATTGAGATCGTCGCACGCCTTCTCGTAACTCTGCTCAAGATTCAATGGCAGGCTACGTACATCTGTCAGCCACAAAGGAAGCGTCGGTAGCGGTTGACCAACCATTAACGTGTGCGACCAGGTTTCGAGAATCGCACGATTCCCTTTCGGAATCCAGCGGCACGACGCAGCATAAAGTGGCGGTGGCTCGGTGCCCATTGTGGGGTCGGACTGTCCCAGAAAGGTCATCAGTTCGGCGTAAAGGTTGAAATGCCGTGTCGTCACCACGTCCACGATGTTGACCGCAACCCCCTTTTGCAGCAGTGCGGCACACTTGCCGACGAAGGCGTTCCGCTTCTCCGGCCGATCCTTGTTGGCGGGGCTTACGAGTTCGATGACCGCCACCAGCGTCCGGTTGCGTTCCGCATCGTAAATGCGAACTTCGTACTCGTCGTAATCCGGTATCTCCGTCTCGACGGCGACACTGGGTTCGGCCACAGTCCAAGTTGCCGTGGCGACACCACCATCGTTGTCGCTGTCCGAAAAGCCTCTCGATGGGCCGTCCCGTTCGTAGGTACCAATGTCGATCTCGATCTGCGAACCGAGATGCACTTTCGGCGCAGACGCATACCCGGACGGAAGTTGTTTCTTCAATTGCTGGACGATTACCGCAGGCCACATGGCGTGGATTTCCTCCCGGGAAACCTGACGGCTGATCGGCGGTCGAAAGTGATCGTGTAACGGCATAGTCTGATCTCCTCGATAGGATTGTACCAACAGCAGTTGTAAGCGTTCACGGGGTATTCGTTTTTGCTTTGAACCCGCTGGTTTTGTAGGTCGGGTCGAAGCTTTGAGAGGCCCGACAGTGCATTCACGCGAGGATTTCAAACCTTCCGGCTTTTTGTCGCGGATACTCTGTCGGGCCTCATCGCAAAGCCTCTTCGACCGCGACCTACGGGTTCTGGAACGTTGAAAATGCAATCTGCCCCGTGAACGGTTACATGCATCTCGCGGAACGGGGTTATGGTGCGATCCGACTCGGCCTTATACGATAATCGTGCCAAGGAGAATTGCGATGCCGCTCCGCGATCATTTCCGACCTCCACTGACAACGATCGCCTCGTGGGAGGAACTTCACGGTGCGTGGCCGGCGACGATGGCCTACCGAATCAACGAGTTGTTGCCGCCCCAATACCGGTGCGGATTGAAAATTCCCCTCGGCAATTTGGTGGAGATCGATGTCGGCGCGTACGAGTTGGACAACCCACGCAGCATCGTAAACGAGAATGATCCGGCGCTGGCTTGGGAAGCGTCCGCACCGACGTTGTTGCTCGATACCGACGAGTTGACGCCTCCCGAATACGAGGTTCGCGTGTACGACGATAGCGCCTCGCGTCGACTCGTCGCAGCCGTCGAGATCGTCAGCCCACGCAACAAAGACCGACCTCGTGCGCGCGAGGAATTCGTTTCGAAATGCCATGCCATGCTCCGGCAAGATGTTTGCGTCGTCATTGTCGATCCGGTGACGATCCACGGGGCGAACCTCTATGCGGAACTGGCCGAGCGGATCGGGGCCAAACCGACTGCCCATGCCGACTCGTCCCTCTACGCGGTGTCGTGTCGGCCCTTGCATTTCCGCGACCGTACCCGCATCGAAGCCTGGGAACACACGCTCGCGGTCGGCTCTCCACTGCCCACGCTACCGCTCTGGATCAGCGATTCAAAGTACGTGCCGCTCGAACTCGAACGCACGTACCTGGAAACTTGCAAAGGCCTGCGGATCGGGTGAACGCCGTCGAGCGATCGCCCCGCACTGACACCAGCGATTTGAAAATTTGGGCATGGTTCAAAACGAGGTGTTTTTGGGTAGTAGGCGCGTCCTTCGTTCTTCATTCTCGGGTAGCCGCAGGTCTTTAGCCTGCGCGGGGGCAAATACCCTAAAAAACCAGTCGTGGCGAGTCTTCGAGACACGACGTAATCGGCACAATTCGTTCGTTCCGGGCGCACGAAATGTCGTGTTTCGATGACTCACCACGACCCTCCGTCGTTGCCGGTGGAAGTCACGCAGGCTAAAGACCTGCGGCTACCAGAATAAGATAAGAAACGAAAACGCTACCCAGGTTTGAACCATCCCGAAAATTTACATCCCATACACCATCTCGAGGACTCCAAGATGTTTCTACCGATGAAACTCGGCTGCTTTCTGAGTGCGATTGGCTTTTTCTGCTGCGCTGCGGGTGCGGATGCGGCAGAACTGTACGTGGGCGGCGCGACGGTGAGCATCACACCGGACAAGCCCGTCGCGCTGTGGGGGCAGTTACATACGAGGATCTCGCTCGGCGTGGAAAGCCCCGTGTTGGCGACCGCGTTGGCGCTGGAATCCCGCGACGGCGACAAGGTGTTGGATCGGGCGATCTTGGTGGCATGCGACCTGGTGTTGATTCCCGCCGATGCTCTGGCGAAGACGCGGGCACGGGTTCAGAAAGCGTTGCCCGACTTCCCCGTCGACAAAATCATTCTCAGCGCCACGCACACGCATACCGCCCCCGTTCTGACGGAAGGCGTTTATGAAATCCCGAAAGAGGGCGTGATGCAGCCGACGGAGTACGTCGAGTTTTTCGCCGAGCGAGCGGCGGAAGCGGTGCTGACGGCGTGGAAAGCGAGACAGCCCGGCAAGGCCAGTTGGGGCTTGGGCGAAGCCGTGATTGCGCACAACAGGCGGGCCGTCTACGCAGATGGCACTGCGGTTATGTATGGAGCCACCGACAAGGCGAACTTTCGGATGATCGAAGGCTACGAAGATCACGATGTCAACGTGCTTTTCTTCTGGGATACCAAAGACAAGCTCGTGGCTACCGCGATCAACATCGCTTGCCCTGCGCAAGAGGTCGAGGGTCGGTCGGCGATCAACGCGGATTTTTGGCACCCCGTACGCGAGTCGCTGCGTGCCAAGTACGGGAAAGATCTCCACGTACTCGGCTGGGCCGCGGCTGCGGGCGATCAATCGCCGCATACGATGTTTCGCAAACAGGCGGATGAACGGATGCGGAAACTCCGCGGCCTCGACCGCCTTCAGGACATTTCCCGACGGATCGTTCGCGCCTGGGACGACGCCTACGACGGCGCGAAGAAAGACGTGCATACCGATGTGCCGCTGAGTCACCGCGTCGAGCCGCTCGAACTCCCTCGCCGCGAAGTATCCGAGCGAGAATGGCAACTGGCGAAAGCGGACGTGGCCGTTTACTCAAAAGAAAAAGGGCAGCAGACGATGGTGTGGTGGCATCAACAGGTCGTGACGCGATTCGAGCGACAGCGGGCCGGAACCGTCCAGCCGTTCGTAATGGAACTCCACGTACTGCGTCTCGGCGATATCGCGATCGCCACGAATGCGTTCGAGTTGTTCACGGACTACGGCATACAGATCAAAGCGCGCAGCCCCGCGTTGCAGACCTTCGTGATTCAGTTGGCCGGTTCGACCGAAATGGGTAGTTATTTGCCCACAAAACGCGCCGTGCAGGGCGGTGGCTACAGCGCGATTGTACAAAGCAACGAGGTCGGCCCCGAGGCCGGGCAGATCCTCGTCGACCGAACCGTCGACCGCATCAACACCCTGTGGCCAACGAAGCCAAAATAAGTTATTCGATACTCCGTGCCCCCGCGCTTCGCTCCGAAGACTACGCGGCGCGGCTAAACGAAGATACTGAGGACACTGCGATGCGAATGCTGTTTGTGATGCTGTTGGCGATGCCGGCGTTGGCCGAAGAACCGACTGCGAAGTCGGAGTTTACCCGTGGCGATGCGCTGTTGAAGAAACGCGACAACGCGGGTGCCGTGAAGGCGTTCACGGCGGCGATTGCACTCGAACCGAAACTGGCGGCCGCGTACGATCGCCGCGGCGATGCCAACCTCAAACTCGGCTTGTTCAAAGATTCGATTGCGGACTTCGACGCCTTCCTCGAAACCAACCCGAAGTTCGCGCCGGAACATTGGCGTCGCGGCATCGCGCTCTATTACGCCGAGCGATATAAGGACGGCGTCAAGCAGTTCGAGACGCACAAGACCGTCAACCCGCAAGACGTCGAGAACGCAGTCTGGCACTATCTGTGCAATGTCAAAGTCATTGGTAAAGACAAGGCAATGAAGGAACTGATCGACGTGACGCAAGACACCCGCGTGCCGATGGCCGAGATTCAAAAGCTATACGCGGGCAAGCTCAAACCCGAAGAGGTGCTGGCCGCCGCCGATAAAGTGAACGCGAAATCCGACGCGGGTACCGAAGCACGATTCTACGCGAATCTCTACGTGGCACTCTGGTACGAAGCCGAAGGCGATGCGAAGAAGGTCCGCGAACACCTGACGCCGGCAGTCGAGAAGTACGAAATTTCGCACTACATGTGGGACGTGGGGAATGCGCACCTGAACGGATTGAAGGCGAAAAAATAAATCAGGACAGGATGAACAGGATTTTCATGATTGCAAAACAACCAGTATGGATTGTTTTAGTAATCAATCTTGTTCATCTTGTGAATCCTGTCCAAAAAAAACACCTGTGAGAAGTGAAGCGAAACATGGCGAAGAAAGCATTCACCTACGACTACGCCCGACCTGCCGTGACGGCGGATGTCGTGCTGATTACGCGCGAGGCCCAACCGCGCGTGTTGTTGATTCAACGTGCCAGCGAACCGTTCGCGGGTGCGTGGGCGTTGCCGGGCGGTTTCGTGAATGCCGACGAGCCAATCGTCGATGCGGCCAAGCGCGAATTGCAAGAGGAGACGGGGCTGGAAGTCGAATCGCTCGAACAACTTTACACGACCGGCAACCCCGGTCGCGATCCGCGAGGCTGGACGATCAGCATCGCGTTTCTGGCCCGCGTTGACGCAGGCACATTGCACGCGAAAGCCGGCGACGATGCCGCCGCCGTGAAGTGGTTTCGCCTCAATAAACTGCCAAAACTCGCGTTCGACCACGCAATGCTCGTACAGCGTGCCGTCGCCCGTATCGCGGATCGCGCGGCATAGTTATTCGGTATCGGTAACGAACCGGGCGACGCCCTTCGGTTGTAACCAGAGGTTGACGAGTTCGATGCCCACTGCGAATGCCATCGCGAAATAGACGTAGCCTTTGTCCATGTGCTGGCCCATCCCCTCGGCGACCAGCAGCGCGCCGATCAATATCAGGAAGCTCAGTGCCAGCACTTTGATCGTCGGATATTTCTCCACGACGCGGCTGATCGGTCCGGCGAACAGCAACATCACGAGCATCGCGATCACCATCGCCACGACCATCACCCATAGCGTGTCGACCATCCCCACGGCGGTAATCACCGAATCGAGCGAGAACACGATATCGACGATCGCAATCTGCAAGATCACCTTCGCGAATCCCGCCATCCGCGGTGGCTTCGCGACATGTTCCTTCTCTTGAGCCTCGCCGATTTTATGGTGCATTTCCATAACGCTCTTCACGATCAGGAAGATGCCACCGCCCAACAAGATGAGGTCGCGCCACGAAATATCGCGTGCTTCGGGTACCATGCCGGGGATCGGCAACGTGAAGACGGGCTTCGTGAGGCCGAGCAAAAACGACAGTGAAAACAGTAGCCCCAATCGGGTGACGAGCGCCGCGGCCAAGCCGATTCGCCGCGCGCTCGGTTGCTGTTGCGGGGGGAGTTTTCCGGAAAGAATTGCGAGGAAAATGATGTTGTCGATGCCGAGGACGATCTCCATTACGGTGAGCGTCAGCAGGCCGACGAGCGCTGCAACCAGCGAGAGATTCACCGGCGGGCGAACGATCGTCAGTTCGCGCAAATCTGCCAGCGCGACCGTCGATACGGTGCCGGCGTCTTGCGTCATCACAAGTTCGGAAAGTAGCGGTTTGCCGATGAGATGCGACTTGTCCGTCAGTTCGACGCGGGCCGTCAGGATCTGATCTTCCATCGCGAAATCGATCGTTTTGACCTTCGCGATCTTCAAATCGAGCGTGCCAAAATCGACCTCTAAACGGAACGTCTCGTTCGGGATCGTGCCAGTCAGCGTCTTGCCGGTCGTCGTTTCGAGCTTCACCGGTTGGCCCGTGCCCATGCGCACTTTCGCTTTCGGTTCGCCTTGCCCCCACGCGGTCGCAACGAGTGCAAAACCGACGCAGACAATCGCGAGGGTCAGGTACGCCATCGGGCGGAAACGCAGCATCGGCAAAACTCCTATGTGATACGAGCCAACGGGCTTGTCAGCAAACTTCGTGCCGATTCGTCACTTGTTCTCGATCAGCCACCCGAAGCCGTTTCGTTTCAGTCCGGCGAGGATTTCATCGAGGTGCGTGAAATAGCCGTGACCATCTTGGGCAGCGGAACAGATACCGATGACGCGGCCACTGGCATCGATCAGCGCCCCGCCCGAACGGCCAGGGTTCGGCAGCGTGTCGGTTTCCCAGAAGAAGGCAAGTTTGCCTAGCGGACGGCGTACGAGCTTCTTGGCGCGAATCGTATCGGTGATGCAAAACGGCGCACGGGTGTCGTCGCAGCCGATCGACAGCACCGGTACGGGATATTTCTTCGGCCTTGCTCCCGGTGCGGCGAGCTTCACCACGGGCAAAATCTCGTTTCCTACCGGCACTTTCAGGAGCGCAATATCGGGTTCGCTCAACCGCAGTGCGACGACCGCGCCGGTAAACTTCCGCGCCGGCACGGGGTAACTTTCCTTGGTGAAGTAATGCAGTTCGCGTTCGTCGGTACCGGGTACGCCGTGCTCGGCGGTCAGTACGTAGGCGATGCCATCACGTTGGCCGATGGTCGTGCCGGTGGCGGTATCTTGTTGCACGCCCGTCGTCACGATACGCGGCGACGCGGCCGCCAGTTCCCACTGAATCGCCTCGGTGACGTTCGCCGAACGCACCGTCGGCCCGATCGGGGTCATCGCTAGAGTCAGGAAAAACGGAGCCAGAGCGAGCATGTGCGGAAAACCTTTCGCAGGGTATCAGACCGTCCTGTTATATCGGGATCGGCGAACGATGGCGTCCCGCTAACAGTGAGGGCACATTGGCGAAGTCGTGAGATTTCAAATAGACTTGCACCATCGAAGTTTCGCGACTTCGCCCACCAAACAGAAAGACACCTCATGCGATCTCTGGCGATTCTCACACTCGTTGCACTTCCGATGCTCGCGAGTGCGGCCGAACCGGTGGCACTCACGTTCGTGCATCCGGTACCGCACCAGGTCGTTCAGCGATTTGGGTTTGCACCCGAACGGAAGCAACCCGGTTCTGCCGAGGTGGCGATTCGCGGTTCGATGCCGGCAGGGTTGGCGACTGGCACGTGGGAGTTTCGTGCGGTACCTGCGGGGGAACCTGCAAAGAACGATACCAGTTGGGAAGCCATCGCGGTTCGCACGAATGGCTTGCGTTTCGAGGGGATTGCGAACGTGTCCGCCGGGTGGCATCGCTTCGAGTTGCGTTGCCGCATGGCTGACAGGGTGCTGTCGCTCGGCTCGATTGAGCCGGTCGGCGTGGGCGAACTGTTCCTGGTGGGCGGGCAGTCGTATGCGACGAACTGCAACGACGAACGCTTCCGGGTGACCGATGCGAAACTGCGCGTGAGTGCGTACGACAGCGCAAAGAAAACGTGGGCCGTGGCGCACGATCCGCAGCCGGTGTTCGACGGTAGTGATGGTGGTTCGATTTGGCCGCCGTTGGGGGACCGGTTGGCGAAGGAATTCGGCGTGCCGATCGGCTTTGCGAACGCCGCCGTCGGGGGCACTTCCACCGAGCAATGGATGCCGAACGGGACGCTCCAGCCGCGCATGGCCGCGACTGGCGTGGCTATCGGTGCGTTTCGTGCGGTGCTTTGGCAGCAGGGCGAATCCGATGTCATCATCAAAACGCCGACCGCGAAGTACGTCGAGAACATTCGCACGA
>JAYSKW010000039.1:0-1516 GCA_043726085.1 Limnoglobus sp. | reverse complement strand
ACCCTGTCGGTATACGCGGTCACAGACTTGAACGGATTTCTTCAGAGGGATTCCCATGAAACCGGATACGGCACCGCGTCGGCGTTGGTTCTCGAGCCTTATGGTGGTGGCAATCGGTACGCTCGCCATCGGAACGATGGCCAATCGCGCCGTCACACAAGTTCCTGGGGCACTGCCAGCGACCGCACCAGAACCGACGAACGTCGATCCGGCGAGCAAGGATTATGGCACGCGCGCCGTGGCGTACATCAATAAAAACCGCGTCGTTACCCGTGCCGAACTCGCCGAGTTCCTGATCGCGCGAGGCGGTTACGAGAAGGTCGAACTGCTCGTAAACAAGATGATTATTGAAGAAGCGGCGCGCGAAGCCAAGATCACAGTCACGACGCAAGAGATGGAAATCGCGTTCGCGGACGACCTGAAAATCTCGAACCCGCCGATCCAGAAAAAGGACTTCGTGAACGTCGTGCTGCCGCGTTACGGTAAGTCGCTTTACGAGTGGATGGAAGACGTGATCCGCCCGCGCTTGTTGCTGACGAAGATGTGCCGCGAAAACGTGAAAGTGAATGCGGAAGACCTCACGAAGGCGTTCGAGCGCGAGTACGGCGAGAAGCGAGCGGTGAAAATCATCATTTGGCCAACGGGCGACGGCCTCAAGAACGTTTACAAAGTCTGGGGCACGATCCGCAACGATGCCGCCGAGTTCGACCGCGTCGCACGCGGTCAGGCGAACGCATCACTGGCGGCGACCGCAGGCGAAATCAAACCGATCGCGAAGCACATCGTCGGCGACGAAAAGGACAAGCAAGTCGAGACGATCGCTTACGCGCTCAACGAAGGCGAAGTCAGCCAGATTTTTGAAACGCAACAAGGTTTCATGGTGATGAAGTTGCTGAAGAAACTCCCTGCCGATGCGACGGTGAAGTTCGAGAACGTCAAAGAGCGCCTCGAACGCGAGATGTTCGACATCAAACTCGCACAAGAAATCCCGAAGAAGTTCGCGAAACTGAACCTCGCCGCTACGCCACAAATCCTGCTCAACGGCCCGCCGACACTCTGGAAGTTCGAGCAATCGGCAAAGGAAAAAGCCGAAGACGCGCTCCGACTCCAGCAGGCGATTCAACCCGTCGGCGGCGTGGCAAAGTAAACGGACATCGCTTTGTCATCGGCGTGGCAGGTGCCACGCCGATTGTCGTTTTAGTCCAGAGTATACGGCGTGTTCGGATCTTTCTCGTGGCGAAGTTCATCGACCGGGTCTTGCTTCAGCCAGCCTGCGTACAGGCGGTTCGCGCCGTTGAAAACGAGGCCATCTTTGTCGCCGACGTTCTTGTAAGCGTGAACGACACCGGCGGGAACGATCAGTGCGAAGGGCAGGTTTTCGCCGACCTCTTTGACTTCTTTTGCACCGAATGTCGGTGACTCTTTGCGGGCATCCCACAGGTAGACGCGGAACGTCGAGGGGCCGAAGAAGCAAAAATAATCGGCTTGGTCGATATGCTCGTGCGGCCCGCGACTG
>JAYSKW010000038.1:0-11861 GCA_043726085.1 Limnoglobus sp. | reverse complement strand
GTTGAGGTACGGGTCGAATTTTTGCAACCGGACTTTGAGGCCGCGACGTTCGAGGAGCATGCCGATCGATGCCGACGTCAGCCCCTTCCCGAGTGAACTAACCACGCCGCCCGTCACGAAAATATGCTTCGCCATAGCACCGAAACCCCAACACCGGTCCCGTCGGGGCGACGGAACCACGGTGCGTGAACTGAATCCCATTCGCCCATGCTTAGCGTATGGAACGCGATGCCCGACGCAACCGACCGCGTGCCACTATGCCGCACGTCGGCGTGCGGCGGCGCGGGTCCATTCGACGAACGCGGCATAATCTTCAGGGGTATCGACGCCGCGATGCGCCTCCGCAATGATGCCGACGCGAATGACGCCACCGGTGCCGAGCAACCGAAGCTGCTCAAGTTTTTCGGCGATCTCTATCGGTTGCGGTGGCGTTTGTGCGAGCCGCAGCAGCGTCGCGCGGCGGTAGGCGTAAATGCCGACGTGTTGCAGGAATAGCGGCGGTTCCGCGTGGAAATCGGGTTCGCCATCGCGAACGCACGGAATCGGGCTGCGGCTGAAGTACATCCCACGGCCTGTATCATCGCAAACGACTTTGACGCAATTCCGGCTGTGGTAATCCGCGAGGTTTCGTATCGGCGTGGCCAGCGTGCCGACATCGGTGCGGGTGTCGCTCATCATGGCGGCCAGCGCGTCGATCGCTTCGGGGTTGAACAGCGGTTCGTCGCCTTGAAGGTTCAAAATGACGTCGGCATTCGGGAACTGCATCGCGACTTCGGCCACACGATCCGTGCCGGATGGGTGATCGTCGCGGGTCATCATCGCGCGGCCGCCGAACTGCGTCACGGCGTCGTAAATTCGCGAATCATCCGTGGCCACCACGACCGCCGTGGCCGATTTTACTTGCATGGCGCGTTCGTACACGTGCTCGATGAGATACTGGCCCGTTTCGCGGAGTAGCGGTTTGCCGGGCAAGCGCGACGATGCGAAGCGAGCGGGAATCACGACGATCATGTTCACGGAAATTCTCGCGACGCGGAAGCGGTGTCGCGAGACGATAATCGGGAACGCGGACGGAATGCAAGTGGAACCGGCTCTTACTTGCGTGCCGTTCCGATTAGCGTTTCGAGTTGCGTACGCAACTTCTTGTGAATCGCCGTCGTGCCTTTCGAGAGGACGAGTGCTTCGCGAATGCTGAGGCCAGGGTCGGGGACGGGGAGTTTATCGAGCGCTTCGTCGAGCGTGCCATCGAGGTGATATTTGTTATCGGTCGAGTTGATGTCGATGGCGAGCGAGCGAAGGAGGTCGAGATCGCGATAGAAACTGCGCGGATCGATCTTCAGCTTTTTCGTGATCGCCTCGCGGGTCAGAGGGCTGCCCGCGAGATGCGTCAGCAGCCGGCAGAGTCGTGCCGCGCGGATTTGCGTGATGATGCCAACCTCTTCTAAATTCGACTTTGCCATTACGATTCCTACCCGAAGTTATGTGGGCTACAAACTTCTCGCAGAATCCGGATCCCTTCTTCTGCGAGTCACGATGATGTCGTCGAAGGCAGATACTAGGCCGCATCGTGAGGGGAAGCAAGCATTACTTGCGCGCTTTCTGCAAAAGAATTTCAAGCTCCGACAATCCGGTGTCAGTCGGTCGTTATTTCTTTGCACTCCAGGTGAACGCAGTCAAGCGGTTGAGGTCGCGAACGACGATGTTTTCGCCGGCCACTGCGAGGTGCGCCCACGACTCGGCATCGGAAATCTTCCGTTCGTCGAGAAACGTGAACTGCTCGGGGTTCGCCTCGAAGAGGTAGAGAATCCCCTTCTGATCGAGGCCGAGAAGCGTGTCGCCATTCGCGATGAGGCTCCAGTATTTGCCGAAGGTTTTCTCGGTACGCCACGTCTGCTTGCCGGTTTTCAAGTTGACGCAAATCAGGCGTTGATCCTTGCCGAGAAGGTACGCATGATCGTTGACGATGACCGGCGACGACATGTTCCCTTCGTACTTGAACGCCCAGCCATCTTCGACGCGATAACCGTCGGCGGAGCTTCGCACGTTGAACAGTTGCGTGTTTCCGCCATAGGTGCTGGTGAAGAAACCGTCACCGAACTGCGTAGGCGTGAGGATGTTCATCCCACGGAATGAGGGCACCTCGCGGCTCCAAAGTACTTTCCCCGTCGCACGGTCTAACCCGGCTAACTGCGAGCGGGTTTGCACGACGAGAGCTTCGGTGGTGCCGAAGGTGCCGAGCACGGGCGATGAAAACGCGCTGCCGGACATTGCATCTTTCGATTCCAAAACTCGCCAGATCACTTTGCCGGTTTTCTTTTCGATCTTGACCACGCCACCGCCCGCTTGCACGTACACCGCGTCTTTATCGACGAGCGGCGACGACGCACAACCGAACGCGGGTACGCCACTTTCGTACTTCGCAGCCAGGTCGATTTTCCAACGAACATCGCCCGTGGCGGCATCGAGGCAGACGAGCAGATCGCGAATGCCCGCCACATACAGCGATTCGCCATCGTAGGCCGGCGTCGCACGGATCCAACTCCCGTTGGCCGCCGCAAAGAACGGCACGGCAATCGCGCCGTCCCACTTCTGCTTCCAGATCGGCTTGCCGGTTTTGCGGTCGAACGCGGTCACGACTTCAGTTTTCTTGTCGATGGTTTCCGTGGTGAAGACGCGGTCTGCACCGACGATCGGCCCCGAGTAACTCGGCCCGAGATCGCTGACTTTCCAAACTTCGGAAAGCGCATCGCCCTTCAACTGTTTGGGCCACGGTTTCGCACCAGCGATCACGCCACTACGATCCGGGCCACGCCATTGCGGCCACGTGTCGGATGCGGGTGGGGCACTCGATGCGAATAAGACGGACAACGAAACGACGCAGAATCCGGTCATGGTCACAGTCCTTTCAGAAACGCAGAAACCCCTACCGGTTCACGAAATCGGTAAGGGTTTGAGAGGTTGATGGTTGTTTGATTACACGGCATGGTTCAAAAAACGGTGTTTTTGGGGTAGCAGGTGCGTCCTTCGTTCTTCTTTTCTGGTAGCCGCAGGTCTTTAGCCTGCGCGGGGTCAAATACCCTCAAAAACCAGTCGAGGCGAGTCTTCGAGACGCGACGCAATCTGAAAAAATTCGTGCATTTTTGGCGCACGAACTGTCGTGTTTCGATGACTCACCACGACCCTCGGTCGTTGTCGGTGGAAGTAACGCAGGCTAAAGACCTGCGGCTACCAGAATTGGCAATTTGACGACGTTGCTACCCAGGTTTCAACCAACCCGATTACTCCGCCGTTCCAACCGTCAACGCTTTGCGGAGCTTGTCGAGCGCACTGGCCTGAACTTGTCGTACGCGCTCTTTCGACAGGCCGAGTTCTTCGCCCACTTTCTCGAGTGTTGGCGAAATCGTCTGTTCTTTCAGATTAAAACGCAAGCCGATGATCGATTTCTCGCGTGCCGTCAGCAGCGGATGATCGTCTCGGAGAAATTGATCGATGCGGAAGCTGGCGTTGCTGGTCGGTTCGTGGAGCATCTTCCCGCCGGGTTCGCCATCGGGCAAGTAGTCGAGCGATGTCGAACGTGCGAGCCAATCGGTCGACAGTCGCTGCGACATTCGTGCGAGTGCCCGAACCAAGCAGGTGTAGGCATATGTACTAAAACGGATGCCCATCCACGGGTTGTAAACGGCGACCGCTTGGATGAGCACGATGTGACAATCGCCGATCATATCGTCCGCACGATTCGCGACGGCCATACGACGGCGGACCGCACGATAGATCAGTTTGCGGTTACCGATCACGATGCGGTCGCGAAGCGTCAGGTAAATTCCGTGCCACGTTTTCAGTTCGACATCGGACTTCGACGTGTGCATTCGGTGTGCGGCGTAGTGCATGTATCGAGCATGTTCCCGCGTCACTTCATCCGGCATGTATTTTTCGTCGTAAGAGGTGTCCGAGGCGATGAGGTGACTCGGATCGTAAACTTTCGCAGCATTGGAAAGGCGAAACGTGTCGTGACGCACATAACTCGGCAGGCTCATCGAACGATGGATCGTACGAGATACCGAACGAGTCACAGGTTTCACGTCGAGCATGTCATTCTCCATTCGAGGATTTCGCCGCAATATATGCTTGATGATTGATGACAACGGCCTGGCACATTCGTTGCACATGTTGTGCCAAGATTACTCAATCTGTCATTGAATAACCGCAGGGCAAAAACGATCACAACTGCAAAACGTCCAATACGTCCATATTTATGGCCCGACGCTCACCGTTCGTCAAGTTAAAAATGGATTTATTCGCCCGGCAGTGCTACAATAGTCGTAATATGAGTTTATTTTTCGCGTTTTTCATCGGGAAAAATAAATCGTCCGAAACGTGTACAATCACCGAACCTCGACGATTTCGAGAGATGCATGAGCCGTCCGAACTCCGATTTACCTCAACCGATCGTCGATAGCCAATACGTCAGTACGGCCCAAGTCGCGCTCGCGCTTGGCGTTAGCGTTACCACGGTCAAACGCTGGGTTGACGATGGCACCCTCCCCGCACATCGCACGGCAGGTGGCCACCGTAAACTCCTCGTCGGCGATGTCCTCCGCGCCGTCCGCAATGGCAATTTGCCCAAAGCCGATCTGAACAAACTCCTGATCGGTGCCGGTTCCGCGAACAGTGTCGACGTGCAGGCCCTATATGAGAAGTTCGTCGAAGCCGTAGCTGCCGTCGATTCGGAAGCGATTCGCGAACTCATTCATGCTGCTTATCGTGGCGGCATGACGATCTACGCGATTGCCGACCAACTCATTTCTCCCGCCCTCAAATACGTGGGGCAGCAGTGGGAAAAGAAGAAAATGGACGTGCATCAGGAACACCGGATTACGCAGTCGTGCGTCGGAGCGATCTACGAATTGCGAGCGTTCTTGCGTACGAACGCCGATAATGTTCGACCGGTCGCGGTCGGCGGCGCACCGGAACACGACCATTATATTTTACCGAGTTTACTCTCGAAACTCACGCTCATCGAAAATGGTTGGGACGCGATCAATCTCGGTCCGCACACGCCCATGTCTGCATTCCATGCGGCACTCGAAGAGCTTTCGCCGCAACTAATCTGGATTTCCGTGTCGCATATCGCGCACCCCGACAAGTTTCTTGCAGAGTACACCGAGTTTTTCCGAGTGGCCGATAAGAAGAACGTCGCCGTGGCCATCGGCGGAGAAGGCCTCGGCGAGTATCGTTCCAAGATGCCGTACACCACATTCGGCGATGGCCTGACTCACCTCGCTTCGTTCGCAAGATCGTTCAAGCACCTACCGCAACCGCCACGTCGCGGTCGGCCGTCGGCCTTTCCAAAACCATTCCCTGGTGTGGCGGAAAATTGACTCGCGATTCCGATTGTTCACCGCGAGTCGTACCCGAGTTTGGAAATAATGTCGCCCCAACGCTCTTTGATTCTCGCGCGATCGGCATCGGAGAGCGGGTATTTGTTCGTCTCGTAAGCGTTGTGCTTCGCCAGATATTCGACGAGTTTCGGCTTCATCCCTGCGAAGTTTCCGAGATTCAAGCCGTCGTAAATGGCTTCCGTTCCAGTCAGCATGTCTTTGACGAATTCTTCGTAGCGCACTTCCACCAACCGTCCGGCGGGGATCATCGCCTTTGCGTCTTCGTAGCGTTCGTGGATGATGCGATATTCGCGAAGGACTTTCTCCTCGAACAGTTCCGGGTGGCGCAATGTCTGCAAGCCGTGGCGTTTGGCGAGCGTTTTCCACAGGTTCAGCGTGCTCGCATACAGCACGTATGGATCGCGCGTGATGTGGACGAATCGCGCGTTCGGGAACAGGTCGAGCAATATCGGAATGCGCGCGGTGTGCGGTGGCGATTTCAGCACGATGCGACGCGGATCTTTGTACGTGATCGTTTGCACGAAACGCAAAAGTGCGCGTTTCCACGCTTGTTTCTGCGCGTGCGAGAGTCCGGAAAGGTCCAAGGCGTTCGGGTCGTTCGACGGATGATTCGGGAACGCGACGTCGGTGTAAGTACTCGGTTGACCGAGTAAACAAAGCGCGAATTCATCCTCTTGCGGACGGTCCCACCCTGCGACCATGTTGTCCATCGGGCGTTTGTGCGGCATCAGGAAAGAGAGATGCTTCTTGAAGAACGATTCCGTAATCAGGTTGTGTCTCGGTACGAAGCAATCGTAGGTATCGGGGTACGTGTGGCGTTCGTCGAGAATGAGCAATTCGTGGAGGAGTGTTGTACCCGTTCGCCAGTGTCCGATGACGAAAATCGGGTCTTCGGGCAGTTTCGTGTTCGCGATGCGACTGCCGTAAATACCGTTCTGCAACCAGCCGAGCACGGTGTTCGCGAACGTGACGCCGGAGACGATTCCCGCAATGTATAGGTACCCCGGCTCGACGGCGAAACGATTGCGAGCCAGCAATTTCAGCCATGCGAAGTAGTCCGCCCCTTCCCATTGTCGGGGCGACCATTCGCGAGATTTCGTAGCCAGTTTTGTTGCCATTCGTTTCGTTATACCAACGATTCGAGCAGGTACTTCAGTTTCCGCACTTCCGGCTCGACGGGGAACGATGGCATCGGCATGTTTCGCACGTCGACGCTCAATGCCCGATCGTATCGGCAGCGATCGAGTTGCGTGATAATGCGGCCATATTCGAGGTCGCCCTGCCCCACCCGCACCTGGAACGCATCGGGTTTGTTCCCCGAATCGCGGAGGCGAACGTGTCGCACGAACGGATACAGGCAATCGTAGTTTTTCGGCCCACCTGGCGAGGCGACGTAATGGCTCGGATCGAGGCTAATACCGAGGCCCGGCACGAGGCGGCACAGTTCGGCAGCCATGTCCGGATCGGCGGTGAGCGTTTGCGAATCGGTCTCGATTGTGAGGATAACACCCTCTGCCGACGCGATTTTGTACCACCCGGTGAGGCGTTCGACTTCCTGTGCGAAATCGGCACCGATGTCCGCGGCTGGCACCGAAACGAGCGGTGCCGCGAGCAAGCGGGCCAACCGGCTGACGGCACGAAGCTGCGAGCGCGACAGTTCGCCATCGGGTTGCGGTAATGCCGCGTGAAATGCCGCCACGGGCACGTTCGACGCCTTAATTCGTTGGCAGATTTTCGTGAGATCGCCGAGCAAATCGGACGGCTTCAGGTGCCCGCCCCGTTCGCGAACGGCAATGTCCGCTTTGGCAAAATTCATCTCGCGGATCGAACGTAAGGCATCGTCGAGCGGTGCCCCGCTGAAACATAACGTGGAACAAGCAACGTACACGGCAACAGCCCCCCACAAAAAACGGATCGCGAGGCCCAGTGCAGGCCGGTGAACAATAAGCGAAACGTTTCCCCCACGCGACGCATAGCCAGGGTGCCAGATGTACGCAAGTGAATTCCGAAAGATTATTTCGCCGCCTTTCGCGTCAACCAGACCGCGATTGTCGTCGACGCGTATAGTGGTTATTCTTTAGTTTCGGTTACGATCGCGTCCCACTCGATCGTAACGAGCGCAAGTTTCCCAATTACCGCCATCCGTACTTCGTTGAACGACACCACTGATACTCACGCTCCCGCAAGGGTCTGCCATGAAATCTCTCATCCGTAAGCTGTTTGCTGCCAGCCTGATAGGCCTCGGCATCACCGCAATCTCGCCCGCTATCCGTGCCGAAGACCCGACCCAAGGGGTCGAAGTCCTCGCACGCGGTCCGATCCACGAAGCGTTCGCCGCCACGCTGGAAGTCCAGACGGGCGCATCGGTTACGGTGGCGAAAGCCCCGCCCGACGCGATCGAGGAACTCCCACCCGACCAGAAGCCCGCCGGCGACAACGTCCAGTGGATTCCCGGCTATTGGCACTGGGACGAAGAGCGTACGGACTTTATCTGGATCAGCGGATTCTGGCGCGTGCCCCCACCGAACCGCGTCTGGGTGGCGGGTAGCTGGCGCGAAGCCCGCACGGGCTTCCTCTGGGTTCACGGCTTCTGGCAAGAAGCGCGCGTCGAGCGTACGGAAATCGAATATCTACCCCCACCACCCGCTGCCATCGAAGTCGCGCCGTCGATTCCTGCGCCCTCGGAAACGCACATCTACGTTCCCGGATCGTGGGTGTGGCGCAATCGCTACGTCTATCGTCCGGGCGTCTGGATCGATCATAATCCGGGCTGGATCTGGGTGTCGTCGCACTATCGCTGGACCCCAGCCGGTTACATCTTTATCGATGGCTACTGGGACTTCCCGCTCGCGGATCGCGGCGTACTTTACGCCCCCGTGTACGTGCAACGCTCTGCGTATTACCAACCGTCGTTCGTGTACACGCCCGTCGTCGTCGTGAACGTTCCCGGCCTGTTCACATCGCTGTTCGTGCGCCGCGGCTACGGCAGCTATTACTTCGGCGATTATTACGATAACCGCTACAGCCAAGGGGGCTACTCCGCGTGGTGCGGCAATACTCGCGGCAGCAACTTTGCGATCAACGTCGGCTTCGGTCGCGGTTTTGGCTACGACCCGATGTGGGATTATTACCGCGTCTCGTACCGCAACGATCGCACTTGGGCCACGGGTATCAACGATGTCTACGCGGGCCGTTATAACGGATCGCTCGCACGCCCTCCACGTACGCTCGTTCAGCAGAACACGGTCATTAACAACATCACGAATGTGACGAACGTGACCAACAACGTAACGAATAACACGAACACGAACACCGTGGTGGTGAACACGAATAAGACCGTCAATAACAACACGATGTTGCTGACGACGGTGAACAACGTGCAGCAAACGAACCAAAAGATTGCCCTGAAACCACTCGCGAAGGAAGACCGCGTTCAGGAGCAGAAGTTCGCACAAGATCTTCGCGGCGTATCGGCTCAGCGAAAGCAGTTGGAAACGAACCTCGCCGACCGTTCGCAAGTAGCGAACAAAATCGACGATAAGCCACGTTCGGTGAAGATCGACGTACCGAAAGCAGCCGTGTTTCGCGCTCAGGTCGCCGAGGAGCAGAAAATCAAGATTCCGCCACCAGCCGCACCCGCGCTGAAGCCGACGGCACCCGCGCCCGCGGTGATTGCAAAACCGGAGACGAAGCCGCTGGTACCCGTGCAACCTGGCGTGAAAACCGAGACGAAACCGCTGGCACCACCTGCGGGCATCAAGCCCGAAATGAAGCCAGTGGTACCGGTTACACCATCGCCGGCACCAAAGCCACTACCAGCGCCAGCTCCAGTGCCCGCACCGAAGCCGATACCCGCTCCTGTGCCCGCACCAAAGCCGTTCGTGCCTCCACCGGCCCCGGCCCCCGCACCCGCTCCGAAGCCGTTTGTTCCTCCACCGGCCCCAGCACCCGCTCCGAAGCCGTTACCAGCACCGGCCCCCGCGCCAAAGCCGTTCGTGCCACCACCCGCACCGGTGTTCGTGCCACCACCCGCACCGCAACCGGCTCCGAAGCCCGCACCGGTGTTCGTGCCACCGGCCCCAGCACCTGCTCCGAAGCCCGCACCGGTGTTCGTGCCGCCACCTGCTCCGAAGCCCGCATTTAACCCACCGCCACCGGTGACAACATTCAAACCCGCACCCGTATTCACACCAGCACCGGCGCTGAAACCCGCTCCTCCCGATAAAAAAGACAAGTCGTAACGCAACAAAGCCCACGGAGTGATCCGTGGGCTTTGTTCGTTGTTGTGTAGCGTCATTCGCTCAGATAATCTGCTTGATCGGCTCGGCTCCTTCGACGCCGACGAGTTTTTGATCGAGGCCGCCGTAAAAGTACGACAGGTGGTTCGGGTCGAGGCCCATCTGATGCAATACCGTGGCGTGGAGGTTCTTCACGTGGTAGCGATCTTCGACGGCGTTGTTGCCGAAGTCGTCGGTCTTGCCGACCGTGACGCCGCCCTTGATGCCGCCGCCCGCCATCCACATCGTGAAGCCGTACGAGTTGTGGTCGCGGCCGGTGCCGCTCTCGTATTCCGCAGTCGGTTGACGACCGAACTCGCCGCCCCAGATCACGATCGTCGAGTCGAGTAGCCCCGTCCGCTTCAAGTCTTTCAGCAAGCCCGCAATCGGTTTGTCGGTGTTACCGCAATGCTTGTTGTGGTTCTTCGCGATGTCCGAGTGCGCATCCCAGTTGTCGTCGTTGTGCGCCCCGCCACTGTAAACTTGCACGAAGCGCACACCGCGTTCTACGAGCCGCCGCGACAGCAAGAGTTTCTTGCCGAAGTCTTCGGTGTTGGTGCCGTCGATGCCGTAGAGTTCCTTGGTTTCCTTGGTTTCCTTGGTGAAATCGACCGCCTCCGGTGCGTGTTGTTGCATCTTGTACGCGAGTTCGTAACTGGCGATGCGTGCGGATAGCTCGCTGTTATCGACCCGCGTCAGCATGTGTTCCTGGTTCTTTTCCTTCAAGCGATCGAGTAAGTCACGCTGTTGCGCGCGGCTCGTCCCGGCGGGGGGTTGGAGGTCGAAGATCGGCGTACCGCTCGCCCGCAATGTCACGCCCTGATACGCGGCAGGCATATAGCCGCTCGACCAGTTCTTCGGCCCGCTAATCGGCCCGCCCGTGTTATCGAGCATCACCACGAAACCGGGCAGGTTCTCGTTCTCCGAGCCTAGCCCGTACGTCACCCACGAACCGATACACGGGTTGCCCGATAGCAATCGACCGGAGTTCATCATCAGCAACGCGGAGCCGTGGATCGGCGACTCGGCGTACATGCTTTGCACGAATGCGATGTCGTCGACGCAAGTGGCCACGTGCGGGAACAGGTCGCTGACCCACTTGCCGGATTTGCCGTATTGCTTGAACTTCCATCGCGGTTCGACGATGCGACCTTCGTTCCGTTTGCCGCCACGGCCGAACGTCTTGATCGGCACCATCTTGTTGTCTTTGCCCACCAGATACGGCTTGTAATCGAACGTATCGATGTGGCTCGGGCCACCATAACAAAACACGAAAATCACCGATTTCGCCTTCGCGGGGAACATCGGCTTCTTGACCGCCATCGGGTTCAGCAAACTGGAACTCGGCTTCGTCGACTCGGCGGCCCCCAGCGCGCCATCGGCCGCGAGCATTCCCGCAAGTGCCATTCCAGGGAACTTCGCCCCCGAATCCCAAAGGAATTCACGGCGAGTTCGGCGACAAAATTGGCGGTCGGTCGTCATGTCGTTACCCCAAGTGACGCAGATAATCTTAAACCGGAAATCAAAAACTTTAACCGCAAAGGGCGCAGAGAACGCTGAGAAATCCATTTCAAATCACAGAATCGTCTTCGTATCTCTCGTTCTTATCTCCGCGTTCTCTGCGAACTCTTCGGTGAAAATTCTTTTCTCTTCTTTAATCCAGGTACAGAAACTCGTTTGCGTTCAGTACTAGCAGTGCGTATCGCGCGAGTGCGGCGGAGTCGTCGAGCGTGTACTTCGCCTTCATTTTCCGAATGAACGCCAAGTCTTTTGCCACTTCCTCATCGCTCGGCTTGCGGCCCGTTGTGAGGCGGATCGCGCGGGTCACTTGCTTGGCGGTGTCGCCGGGGAACTCGTCGCTCAGTCGCTTTGCCAGCGATGTCGCTTGTTCGTTCGTAAACTCGCCGTTCAACATCCCGAGAGCTTGCGTCGGCACCGTGGTCGTGTAACGCACGGGGCAACTCGAGTCGGTGTCGGCCTGATCGTGATTGATCAGCACCGGCACTTGCAGCGAGCGTTTAATGAACACGTATACACTACGTCGATCGCCCGCTGTCGGTTTGTTCGCATCGTAATGCCAGCCTTGGCCGGGTACCGACTGCCCCGCAAGAACTTCGCGTGGAATTTTCGGGAACACGCTCGGCCCGAACGGCGTGAGATTCAGTTTGCCACTCGCCATCAAGAT
>JAYSKW010000037.1:0-1539 GCA_043726085.1 Limnoglobus sp. | reverse complement strand
TAGCGACCTGATCCGCGACCACAACGGGCAGTTCCTCGTTCTCGAAGACAACGGCCGCACGCCATCAGGTGTGAGTTACGTGCTCGAAAACCGTGCGGTGATGAAAAAGGTCTTCCCGCATCTGTTCCAAGACTGCCGCGTGAGGCGGGTCGAAGACTATCCGCAACAGTTGCGATCGGCACTCGAATCGGTAGCACCGCACAACGCGAACGACCATCCGTGCGTCGTGGTACTCTCGCCGGGGCCGTACAACTCGGCGTACTTCGAGCACAGTTTCCTCGCCCGGCACATGGGCGTCGAACTCGTACTCGGGCCGGATTTGTTCGTTCACGAAGACATCGTCTACTTGAAAACAACGCGCGGCCCGCAGAAAGTCGATGTCATCTACCGTCGCCTCGACGACGACTTCCTCGATCCGGAAGTCTTCCGTGCCGACAGTATGCTCGGCGTGCCCGGCTTGTTCCGTGCCTACCGCGCGGGCAACGTCACACTGGCGAATGCGGTCGGCACGGGCGTCGCCGACGATAAAGCGGTTTACCCGTACGTCGAAGCAATGATCCGCTTTTACCTGAGCGAAGAGCCGCTGTTGAAGAATGTGCCGACGTATATCTGCGCTCGACCCGACGATTTGAAATACACGCTCGATCACCTCGGCGAACTCGTCGTGAAGGCGGTCAACGAATCGGGCGGGTACGGCATGTTGATGGGGCCGTACAGCACGATGGCCCAACGCGCGGAGTTCGCCTCGAAGCTGAAAGCCGACCCGCGAAACTACATCGCACAACCGGTCGTGACATTATCCACGTGCCCGACGTGGACCGAGGAAGGCATTGCGCCGCGACACGTCGATTTGCGCCCGTACATCGTCAGCGGAACATCGACGTGGGTGATACCGGGCGGGCTGACGCGGACGGCACTCGTGAAAGGTTCGTTGGTAGTGAATTCGAGCCAAGGTGGCGGCAGCAAAGATACGTGGGTGATCGAATGATTTCTCGCGTGGCCGAACACTGTTATTGGTTGTCCCGCTATCTCGAACGGGCCGAGAACACGGCGCGCATCCTCGAAGTCAATCAGACGCTGTTACTCGATTTCCATCTGCCCGTCGAACAACAATGGATGCCGCTACTGATTATCAGCGGCATTCACGAGTACAAAGGCGAGCCGACGGCGGAGACGATTCAAGAGTACATGACCTGGGACTTGGACAACCCGTTCAGCATTGCGTCGTCGTTGGCGTGGGCGCGCGAGAACGCGCGGATTATCCGCGAAGTGATCTCCGCCGAGATGTGGGAGCGGATGAACTTCTACCACTTGTGGCTGAAGCAACCGAGCACGCGCGAGTTGTTCGACCACCAACGCGGCGAGTTCTACGCGCAGATCCGGCGAATCAATCAGTTGCTCCACGGCATCTGCGATGCGACGATGGCCCACGGCGAGGCATGGGAATTTTTCCACCTCGGCACGCACCTCGAACGCGCCAGCCAGACGGCGCGCATCCTCGATGTTCGCTACCACATTCTGTTGCCGAAGATCGAAGAC